>JBQGDS010000177.1:0-8982 GCA_052039185.1 Flavobacterium sp. | reverse complement strand
TATCAGCTATTTTTCAAATATTTTTAACAGCCACAGGGTATAGCCAGGCCATAAGGAAATACTCTAACGAGTTTATGAATATTGGTGTTGATGCCGCTGCCCTTGGTATGAGCAATGCTGTAACTGCAAGTACCGGCGATGTAAACTCCGGCTACTGGAATCCTGCAGGCCTGCTAAAGGTACAGGACAAGCAGATAGCCCTTATGCACGCCAGCTA
Source organism: Flavobacterium sp. (assembly GCA_052039185.1). GTDB lineage: Bacteria > Bacteroidota > Bacteroidia > Flavobacteriales > Flavobacteriaceae > Flavobacterium. Next base: position 8,765 of record JBQGDS010000177.1, on the reverse strand, counting down.
TTTTGCCAATATTGCACAATACGATTACGCCGCTTTTGCCATGCCTATTGATGAGCGAAGTGCATTGGGAATTTCAGCAATACGCTTTGGAGTTGATGACATTCTGAATACTACACAGCTTATTGACAGCGAAGGCAATATTGACTACAACCGCATCAGTCTTTTCTCTGCTGCCGATTATGGTTTTATGATATCTTACGCACGCTCACTTCCGCTTGATGGTTTTAATTATGGTGTGAATGCAAAGGTTATACGCCGTATAATTGGCGATTTTGCATCTTCATGGGGATTTGGTTTTGATATCGGGATACAATACCAAACCAAAGACGAGTGGCAGTTCGGGCTTATGCTGCGTGACATTACCACCACATACAACACATGGACCATTAACGAAGAAGAATATAACAAAATACGGGATGCCGTACCCGGTGAAAACCAGGAACTGCCGGAAACTACCGAAATTACAGCACCAAAAGCTCAGTTTGGTGTTTCTAAAAAGTTTATTATAAGATATGATTACAGCCTTTTGGCGGCTGTAAACCTAAACATGCAGTTTGCCCGTACCAATGATATTATTTCAACTGAAGTGGTGAGTATTGACCCGGCTGTAGGATTTGAGGCCGGATATATTGACCTTGTGTTTTTACGCGCAGGTGTAGGTAACTTCCAGAACATAACCCAGATTGATAACTCAAAAAAACTGAGCTTTCAGCCTAACATTGGCCTTGGGTTTAAATATAAAGGCATACAGGTAGATTATGCCCTTACAGATATTGGTGACCAAAGCGCTGCCTTATACTCTAATATCTTTTCACTTAAAGTAGATTTAGGTATCTTTAGGCGCTAAAACATTATATCATGCGCTGCCCGAAAACACTTTTGTTTTTTGCCTTCTTAATAACAACCTTATCCTCTTTTGCACAATTCCCATTATCTGACCGTGCGCAAATAAGTCTGCTTACATGCGGGCCCGGCAATGAATTGTATTCTGTTTTCGGCCACACTGCAATACGGGTTAATGACCCTTTCACAGGAATGGACGCCGTGTATAATTACGGTATGTTTGATTTTGATACTAATAACTTTTACCTGAAGTTTGTAAAAGGCGACCTGCAATATTTTGTAGCAGCCGACTCGTATGAAGATTTTGTGTATACCTACCGATATTACAATCGCGATATATATGAGCAGGTACTGAACCTGACCCACGAACAAAAACAGGCTATATTTGATGACCTTACTGAAAGCCTGCAACCTGATAAAAAGTTTTATACCTATAAATTTATTGACCGTAACTGTACCACTAAAGTAGCTGATGTTATAAACGCTCATATTGCCGATAGTATTTCTTTTGAAAATACAGACAGAGGAAAAACCAACCGCAGGATAATTTATGAAAGGCTGCACAACAAGTTTTATGAGAGCCTGGGTATAAACCTGATGTTTGGCTACAAAACTGATAGTGAATTATATAAGCTTTTTTTACCGCAGCAATTACTGGAAGGTGTAAACAATACCAAAACAGCTTCAGGTAATTTATCTCAGCCTGTAAACACAGTTTTTAAGTCAACGCAAACAGAAAGTATGTCATGGTGGAACAATATATACACTTTTAGCTTTATAATGCTTGTAGTGCTTTTGCTATCTGGTAAACGGCCTGTAGCAGCTGCTTATCTTGCCATTACTGGAATTATGGGAATTATATTCTGTACCGTTGGTTTATACTCATTACATTATGAAGTTAGGCTCAATTATAATGCTTTACTATGCAACCCATTATTCATGCCTTTATTATATTTTATGGCAAAACAAAACCAGAAATGGATCAATATATTGTCCTGTACCTGCCTGGCATGTGTAGCTGTTTATATAATAATGATGCTAAATAAGCCACATCTTATCATGATGCTGCCAATTATTATCGTCACATCTTTCATACTTTGGAAACAGGTAAAAAGGCCTATATTTACGAATAAAAAAGAGTAACTGTGTTATTTTTCAACAAACCAAAGCCTTCACTGGCAGATATTATACCGGAGAATTATGTAGATATACATTCGCACCTTTTGCCTGGTATTGATGATGGTGCAAAAAATACTACAGACACTATTTCGCTAATTAATAGCCTGCGTAATTATGGTTTCAGTCAATTCATAACCACACCGCATGTGCTTACAGGTGTATGGAATAATACCAAGGCTGATATTATAAATTGCGAGGCAAAGACCAGAACTTTACTTACGGGCGAAGGATTATGCATTCCGTTTAGGGCTGCAGCCGAATACCTTATTGATGATACTTTTTTAAAACTGCTTAAAGAAGAAGAATTACTGACATTAAAAGACAACCATGTATTGGTAGAAATGTCGTACCTAAACCCACCCATGCAGCTTTATGACATATTGTTCGAACTCCGCCTGCGTGATTACAAACCTGTACTTGCACATCCTGAACGTTATCTTTTTTACCACGGTAAAACTGAAGAATATAAAAAGCTTAAGAATGCAGGCTGCCTGTTACAGTTAAACCTGCTTTCAATAACAGGATATTATGGCAAAGGTGTTTTAAAAGCTGCAACAGAATTGCTTGAGGCCGGCATGATAGATTTTACAGGATCTGATGTACATCATCAACGGCATGTTGATGCATTTAAAAATAAAATACAGCTTAAAAAAGTTGACAAACTATTAGATCCTTTAAACAAAAATTCCACTTTTGGTATATAAAAGCGGAATTTTTATTTTATTAACTTTAAACTTACTTTTTAAAGATGCGCTGCCAAAGTGATAGTTTCTTATCATTTTCAGGCCCATAACCGTAACCGTATCCATAACCATAGCCATAACCATAACCAGTATAGCCATAACCTTTTCTCATGCCGGTATCGTTTAAGATAATTGACATATTTGGCAATTTTTTATCGTTATAAAGCCCTTCAGGTACAGCAAGCATACGCTTATCAAGATGGTTAGCTCTTACAACATATAGGAAGGAGTGTGCAAACCGTGCTATAATTACAGTATCTGTAACGAGGCTTACCGGTGCAGTATCAACCACAATATAATCATACTCCTGCTGTAGATCTGCAAAAAGTTTCTCAACCTTAGGATGCATTAATAATTCGGCAGGATTTGGCGGTATTATACCTGGAGGCATAACATACATATTATCAAAACCATCAAGTTTTATAATATAGTCATTGTAAGATGTATTTTTAGAAGAAAGGTAGTTGCTCAGTCCCTTTGAAGGAATATTTATATATTCATCCAGCTTAGGATTTCTTATATCCATGGCCATGAGCAATACTTTTTTACCCGAAAGCGCTATAGTAGAAGCCAGGTTAACCGATATAAATGTTTTACCTTCTCTTGGTATGGTTGATGTTACAAATACGGTTTTGGCAATACCCTCCGGCACCTCATTAAGCATAAACTCCAGGTTAGTGCGTATAATACGCAGCGATTCGGCAGTGCTTGAACGGCTGTTTACACTAATAATCTGGCTATTATCATCAGCACGGGGCACATCGCCAAGGAAAGGTATCCCCAGCCTATCAAAATCATTGGAACTATGAATTTTCGTATCAAGCAATTCCCTGATGTAAAGTACCCCAAAAGGTATTGCACACCCCATGAATAAAGCCACAAGGTATATTATATTCCTTTTAGGTGAAACTGGGCTGCCTGAAGCCTCAGCTGAATCTATAATTTTTGCATTAGGTGCAGTTGATGCGAGAGATATTGCTGTTTCTTCACGTTTTTGCAACAGGAATATATATAAAGCTTCCTTGATTTTTTGTTGCCTGTCAATTGTTTTATATTCCCTTTCCTGTGTTGGTACTTGTGCAATTTTCCCGGCAACCCTGCCTTGCTGCGACTCAAGGTCACGACGCTTTATTTCAAGACCGGAACGCATACGCCCTAAACTTGCCATGATATTTTCACGCAATGCGGTAATCTGTGCATTAAGCTTGATCATTTTCTGGCTCTTAGGACCTGCCTGCAAGGCCATCCTGTCTTTATTAAGCATAAGTGCATTATACTGCTCTATAAGCACAGGTGTAGAACCTGCATCGTCAGAAGAAACAGTAAGTACATTTGCAGGTATAAGCTCTTCTGTGTTTGATTCCACATACTTTTTCAAATCCTGCACTACCCTTATCTGGGTTTCAGTTTCGAAAAGTGATTTTTGAAACTCGGTAGCGTTTTGCAGGAATAAACCGCCCTGTGTAGTAATATCGGTTATTGCGTTACGCTTTTTATAAAGTTCGGCTTCACGCTCTACATCGCCAAGTTCAAGCCCAATTGAATCCAGACGGATATCAATAAATTTTTTAGTATTCTCAAAAATTATATTCTTGTCCTTAACCGCATCAGCATTATAGTTTTTAATAACCCTGTTTAAAAAGTCTTCTGCTCTTTCTTTAACAGGATCTACAATACTTAACTGTACCACACTTGTTCTTTCGCCAACGAGTTTTACACCAAGCCGGTTTTTAAAATTCATTACAGTTGATGAAAAAGGATAAATCTTTACGGTTACGGTAAAAGGAGAAGTATCTTTTGATACATTTATGATAGTGAATGATTTCTTCCTGTGAGTTACCTGCGCACCGAATTTAAATTTACCTATTCGCTTATCTTTTGAATCATATAGCAGGTAATCGTCATTACCCTCATATTCTATTTTATATGATAGTGCTGATTCCAAAACACTACCTTTCGGAAAAATAATTTTTACAGGGCTGGTTTTGTAAAGTTCAATGGTTTTAACCATTCCTTCACTGGTGTACTTTACATTCAGCTGAAGTTCATCAACAACCGTCTCTACAATTGATCTTGATTTTATTATTTCAATTTCATTGTCTACAGTATTCTTAACTTTACTAAGCATATCCATATCGCCCAGTGTAGCCAGTTCAGATACCATACCGCCCTTTTTATCATCTTTCACTAATATTGTTGCGGTAGCACTATATTGCGGGATAGTATAACGAAGATAAATGTAAGCCAGGGTAAAGCACACTATTGTTCCTAAAAGAAACCAATACCAGTAAGACAGGTATTTAAATATGGCTTCCTTAAGGTTAAAATTTGAAGATTCTCTTATGTCTTTTTCCTGCTGCATTTCGGGGAAGGTGTATTATTTGGTGCTTAATGCTATTATGGTAATGATTAATGACAGTGCAGAAATACCCACTGTAAGGTTAGGCCCTATAATTGATGAGTTAACTCTCGTTTTATTAGGCTTTACATACACTACATCATTATGCGCCAGGAAATAATATGGCGAATTTATAAAATCAGTATTGGTAATGTCAACAGGTGTTATAGTCTGTACACCGTCTTTTTCCCTTATAAGCAATACTTCTTTCCTCTTTCCATAAATAGTCATATCACCGGCCTTACTCAATGCTTCAAGTATAGTAATACGGTCACCTGCTACTTTAATTTCTCCCGGCCTGGTTACCTCTCCCAATACAGATACCTTGAAGTTGGTAACCCGCAGGTTGACACCCGGATTCACTATATAATCTTTAAGCAGGAGTTTCATTTTGTCTTCGGCCTGTATTCTTGTAAGTCCCGCAAGCTTGATTTTTCCTAAAACAGGAAAATCAATTTCTCCTTTTTGATCAACAAGATAGGTATACAACTGGTCGTCAGAAACATTTCGTGTTTCGGTACTCTGGAGATTAAGATAAAGCAGGTTATAGTCTTTAGCCAGTTCCGGCTCGTCGGCTGTAACAGTTATAAGCAGGATGTCGTCCGGCTGAAGTGTGTTTTCGTATTTTTTAGCAGTGTTCTCACTTAATGCATTTTGCATATAGAGAACCTTTTTATTAGAAGCACATGAGGTTAGGAAAACAGCAGCACATACAATAAGTATTTTCCTAATAATATTAATTTTCAAACCCATTCTGCAAATATAATTTTTTTTTGATATTTCAGCCCTGCTCTTGTTTTACAGTAAGCTTATCAACATCCAGTTGTTTATAAACCGAATTCATACTTATAAACTCAGGCACAATTTTTTTCATAAGCACCACTATATCACTACCATTGAATGAGTGCGCGGTTATTATAAGGTCATCTATAGTGGCTTCCAACTCACTAAAATCATCACATAGTTCCTGCGCAATCATTATTTTTTCATGGTGGGTAGGCAATGTTTTTGATGTATCGTTTAGCAGTTCTTCGTAAAGTTTTTCGCCCGGTCTTAGCCCTACAATTTTAATAGCAATATCCTTATCAGGCACAAAACCGGCAAGGCGTATCATTTTTTTGGCAAGATCAATAATTTTAACCGGCTTGCCCATATCAAAAATATATATTTCACCGCCATTACCCATTGATCCTGCTTCAAGCACCAGCTGACAGGCCTCCGGAATAGTCATAAAATAACGTATAATATCAGGGTGCGTAAGAGTTATAGGCCCCCCTTCTTCAATCTGTTTTGTAAATAATGGCACAACCGACCCATTGCTACCCAAAACATTACCAAACCTTGTAGTAATAAACTTAGTGGTGCAGCTATGCCCGGTGATTCTTAAATGGTTCTGGAGTGACTGTACATACTTTTCAGCAATACGCTTACTTGCCCCCATAACATTGCTTGGGTTTACAGCCTTATCGGTAGAAACCATTACAAAGCTGTCAGCATTATACTTACAGGCAAGATCGGCTAGTATTTTTGTACCCATGACATTCACAAAAATAGCCTGTGCAGGGTTTTGTTCCATTAGCGGCACATGTTTATATGCTGCAGCATGATATACTACCTGGGGGTTAAACTTTGCAAATACGCTATCCATAACCTCCCTGTTCCGAACATCAGCAATTATACTGTGGAGGGAAACATTGGTATTCATTTTTTCCACCTCAAGCGTAAGCTGGTGCAGGGGTGATTCGGCCTGGTCTACCATAACAACCGTTTTAGGGCTGAACTGTATAACCTGCCTAACAATTTCGCTACCTATTGAGCCGGCAGCCCCTGTAATTAAAATGGTTTTACCTTTTATCTGGGAAGAAATTGCATTATTATCAAGTACAATAGGTTTCCTCTCAAGCAAATCCTGTATCTGGAAATTCTTTATTTTTTTTGATATTTCCTTCTGGTCTTCCCAGTCTGAAACCAATGGTACCGTATATACCTTGTAGTTAAATTCAAGGCATTCATCTACAATAAGCATTTTCTCATCTTTGGTAAGGCTCTTATCAGCAATAATAAGTGCCTGCGCACCAAAAACGCGCATTAGTGTAGATGTTTTTTTCTTGTGCTGCAATATGGGCAGCCCAAGTATCATTTTCGATTTGTTCTGGCTGTATTTGTCAATAAAGCCAACCAATTTGAACCTACCGGGAATTTCGCTTTTCAACGCATTGGCAACAGCAATTGCATTAGCATCAGTACCATAAATTATAGCCTTGGCAAGCTTGTTTTTGCCCGAATTGTAAAGGTAATTTTCAAAAAACTGTTTTACAAGCACACGATAAAGAAACAGGCAGCTGAATGAAAATATGGCATTGATCAATATACCAATGCTAAGGTATACCAGGTCACCCGTAAAATACTTGTAAACAGTATTAAATGTAAGCAGCAGGAAAGCTGCTGTAAATTGCGAGAAGAATATTTTTACCGCATCGATATACGATGAATGGCGGATAATACCTGAATAGGTCCTGAAAACACGAAAAGTAAGCACGCTTATAACAATATAAACCGGTATACTTACGGAAAGAAGATTGGGTTTTACATAAAGAATACCTGTACGGTATATAATTGCGTAAGACAGTATCCCGGTTATTAATATAACTACAAGATCCAGTAGCAATATAATCCAGCGTGGAAGATACCCCAGGTTATGTATGTTTTGCCACAACCGGGTATTGTTCAGCGCATGTTCAACCGCATCGCCAATGTTCCTCTTTATCTTACTGTTACTCAAACCTAAACATTATTAAAATCACCTTCTGCATAATCGTGTAAATATACAACTTTTAACATACGTGCATATTTTTAGGGGCGGAATTTATTTACGCAAAAAAAGCATCAATAACAGCTTTTATCCTTGCCCTTTCATCATCCGTTAAATTCGAACCCGAAGGAAGGCATAAGCCGTTATCAAACAGAGTTTCTGAAACGCTGCTGCCGTAGTATGGATATTTTTCAAATACAGGCTGAAGGTGCATTGGTTTCCACAACGGCCTTGACTCTATATTTTCCTTTTCAAATGCAAGCCTTAAATCTTCGCGGGTTTTTCCGCCACATTTTTCAGGATCAATAACTATCGATGTAAGCCAGTAGTTAGAATAATAATCTGCGGAAGGTTCTTCATGAAGTGTAACGGCAGGGTTACCGGCAAAAACATCTTTATAAAAGTCATGCATCTTTCGGCGTAAGCCCACATGATCGTCAAGCACTTCCATCTGGCCGCGGCCTATACCTGCACTAATATTACTCATCCTGTAGTTATAACCTACCTCACTGTGCTGATAATGCGGTGCATTATCCCTTGCCTGTGTAGAAAGGAATACCACTTTATCTTTAGCTTCTTTGGTTTTGGTTACTATTGCACCACCACCCGAAGTTGTTATAATTTTATTACCGTTAAAAGACAAAACACCTATATCACCAAAAGTACCGCATTTTTGGCCTTTATATGTACTCCCCAAAGCTTCTGCACTATCCTCTAATACAGGAATACCATATTTTTCAGAAATTTGCTTAATTTCGTCTGCCTTATAAGGCATACCATATAAATGCAC
>JBQGDS010000176.1:0-27125 GCA_052039185.1 Flavobacterium sp. | reverse complement strand
TTGGCTGGGTGTCCTTACTGCTTGGAGCGCTAACGATTGTATTATTGCTGGTGAATCTGCTCGGCTCTGCATTACTTTATGTGATTGCGATCGCGCTAATTGTTGCTGCAATCTGGTTATTTTTGGGACAAAATAAGTCCGGTAGAATGCGCAGATAACAGTAATTTTGCTTGATTTATGGGATTTATAACGTATAATAAATAATGAATCAATTTGCGAATGACGGTTTTCAGTAATTTCATTTAATATTTCATAACAAAATGTAGAGCGTCGGCTTCATTGACCGACGCTCCTTTTATGGAGAGGATTTGGAGAATTTTATGCATTTGAGAGAAAATATCCGCAATATCGCTATTATCGCCCACGTTGACCATGGTAAAACAACACTGGTTGACAAGCTGCTTCAGCAGTCAGGCATTTTCCGTGACCACGAAACTTTGCAGGAGCGTGCGATGGACTCCAACGATTTGGAGCGCGAACGCGGTATTACGATTCTGGCTAAAAATACAGCAATTACCTATAAAGAATATCTGATCAATATCGTGGATACTCCGGGACACGCCGACTTTGGTGGCGAGGTAGAGCGTGTACTAAACATGGCTGACGGTGTATTATTGCTTGTGGATGCTTTTGAAGGCCCGATGCCACAAACACGTTTTGTACTGCAAAAAGCTATTGACCTTGGCCTTAAGCCTTGTGTAGTTATTAATAAAGTTGACAAAGAAAACTGTACTCCTGAAGAAGTTCATGAAAAGGTATTTGACCTGATGTTTGAACTTGGCGCTGAAGAGTGGCAGCTTGACTTCCCATCAGTTTACGGTTCGGCTAAGCAGAACTGGATGAGTACTGACTGGAGGAATAAAACTGAAAATATTGAGCCGCTTCTTGATATGGTGCTTGAGCATATCCCTGCTCCAAAAGTATCAGAAGGTACACCGCAATTGCTTATTACCTCGCTTGACTTTTCAAGCTTTACAGGCCGTATCGCTATAGGCCGCCTTCAAAGGGGCGTACTTCGCGAGGGTATGAACATAAGCCTTGTGAAACGCGATGGCAAAATAATAAAATCAAAAATTAAAGAGCTTCATACTTTTGAAGGCCTTGGCCGTAAAAAAGTAGAGGAAGTTGTAGCAGGCGATATTTGTGCGCTTGTAGGCCTTGAAGGATTTGAGATTGGTGATACTGTTGCTGATTTTGAAAATCCGGAAGCATTGGCAACCATTGCTATTGATGAGCCTACAATGAGCATGCTTTTCACAATTAACGATTCTCCTTTCTTTGGTAAAGAAGGTAAATTTGTTACTTCCCGCCACATTAAGGACAGGTTGGCTAAAGAGCTTGAAAAAAACCTTGCCCTTAGGGTAGAAGAAACTGACAGCGCTGATAAGTTCATGGTTTTCGGCCGTGGCGTACTTCACTTATCAGTTCTTATCGAAACTATGAGGAGGGAAGGTTATGAATTACAAATAGGTCAACCGCAGGTTATTATAAAGGAAATTGACGGCGTTAAGTGTGAGCCTGTTGAAGAGCTTACAATTGACCTTCCTGAAAACCTTTCAGGGCGTGCTGTTGAGTTTGTTACCATCCGTAAAGGTGAAATGCTGAGCATGGAGCCAAAAGGCGACCGTATGATCGTTAAGTTCAACATCCCGTCAAGAGGTATCATCGGGTTAAGGAACCAGTTGCTTACTGCTACTGCAGGTGAGGCTATCATGGCACACCGTTTCCTTGAGTATCAGCCATTCAAAGGTGAAATACCCGGACGTTTGAGCGGTTCGCTTATTTCTATGGAAAACGGTAAGGCTATCCCTTACTCTATTGATAAACTTCAGGAGCGTGGTAAATTCTTTGTTGATCCTAATGAGGAAATCTACGAAGGCCAGGTTATTGGTGAAAACAGCCGTGGCGATGATATGGTGGTTAACGTAACCAAGACTAAAAAACTTACCAACGTACGTTCAAGCGGTGCTGATGATAAAGCAAGGATTATCCCTGCTATCAAATTCTCGCTTGAGGAGGCACTTGAATATATCCAGAAAGATGAGTATGTTGAAGTAACGCCTAAGAGCCTTCGTCTTCGTAAGATCTATCTTAACGAGAACGACAGGAAACGTTTCAAGATAGCTTAATACAAATAGTATTTTTAAGACAGATTATATAAAAACAGCCGCACATAGTGCGGCTGTTTTATTTTATCACATTTGGTAACAAATTACCTTATCAAACTAAAATGCCCTTTAACCGTCCTGCCATTATCCAGTTCTAAAACAAACCAGTAGTCAGTAGCAGGCAGGGGAGTACCGCTATAGATGCCGTTCCAGCCCGGGCCGCGAGGATCTACATTGGCAAGGAGCTTACCAAAACGGTCGAAAATATAAATTTTACTATTGCCGTAAAACAGGCTGTTTACGCCAATAATATTCCAGGTCTCATTAACGCCGTCATTATTTGGGGTAAAGAATTTTGGTATAGAAAGTACAGCTATATCTTTTGATACCACACCGCATCCGTTATCATCATAAACATAAACTGTATGTATGCCCGCTTCTACTCCTTCAAAATGGTTAGACGCCTGGAATGGGCCGTTTGGCAGGTCAATACTGTACAGATAGTTTGTACTTACATTATTTGACGGCCTTACATGTACTGTTACTGTATTATTGTCAGTCAGGTCTACAATATCAATACCTGTTATTATTGCTACATCTGATGCTGTTACGGTAATAGTGCGTGTTTTCTCGCATCGCGAAGCATATCGTGTATCAATAACTTTTACGGTATATATACCCGGCTGGTTCACACTGATTGTACGCGACCTTGCTCCTGTAGACCATTCAAATGCATAAAAGTTACTGCTGTCGGCAAGCCCAGGGCCAAGTGTTATAAATTCTCTTGTATTAAGGCATACCACACCTTTTCCTGTAGTGTCAATATTTGGTAATTTCCTTACTACAAGGCGTATTTCCTGTATTGCGGAACAATCATTGTTATTTTCAACACGGGCATAAACGCTTTGCTGGTTTGCCGTGGTATTGGTAAATGCAGCTGTAACTGCATTTTGCTTAAATAATGCATCATTGGCAGAGGTATAATACGTTACGGTATTTGTTCCTGTTTCAAGGCCTGCATCTGCAAGGTTAAATTGTGCGAAGCCATCTTCAGCACCATCATCACAGGCTTCAAGCTGTATCGGGGCAGTTGGGTTTACATTTACATTTAGTGTAAGCGGCATTACCCTGAAACAGCCTGATTGTATATTTTCTACCCTTGCAAAAACCTGTTGCGGATTGGCAGTATTTGTATAAATGTTGCTGAGCGCAGTACCTGTACCCTGAGCATCGGCAGAGGTTGCATAGTATTTTACTGTAAGGTTTGCATCACCGCCTGTAAACTGGCTGTCGGCATCGCTTAATGTAAATTGCGTAAGGCCATCCTGAACAAGTCCTAAATCACACTGAACCAAAGTTATACCGGTTGTAATAGCAGGAGCAGGCACCGATTTAACCGTAAGTGTTATAGGTTCAATACTAAAGCATGATGGGAACGCTGTGTTGGTAATACGCGCAAATACTATCTGCTGGCCGGGAATAGTATTGTAAAATGTGGCTCCTATAGCTCCTGTTTCTCCTTGCGCATCCGGTAGTGTTTCATAATACCGTACCGTAAACGGGGCAGGGTTATTTAAAATGGCAAGTGTTACAGTAGCAAGGTTAAAGGTAGTCTGGCCATTAGTATCATTACCATCACTCAAATCATCGCAGGTACTATAACTATTGTTCTGTAATGAAGGCACTGCTGCTGCATCTATCCGGAATGAAGTAGTGCTGTGGCAAAGAGTATTCGTTTTATTAAAAATCCGGGCATAAATAGTTTGCGGGTTAGCTGTATTGGTAAATGCTGCTGCATTAACAGCATTCGTATCATTATCAGCGTTAGCCTGCGAGGTATAATATTTAACATCATAAGTTGCAGTGCTCTGGCTGCCTAAAATAGCGGCATTGGCCTTTGTAAGGTCAAATGTTGCTATGCCGTCATTATTTATATCACATTCGGTTATGTTTTGTGGTAAAGTAGCAATAACCGGTACCGGGCTTATAGTAATATCATAAGGTGTTACAGTACTGTCTCCTCCCTTTACTACGGTGGCTGTAACTGTATAATTACCTATTGTAGAATAGGTATGCGTTGCGGTACGTAGTGTAGACGGTGCAGTTACCGGGGTTCCGTCGCCAAAATTCCATGTTACACTGTCAAAAGTACTGTTTGAAGTGAGGCTGAATTCGGTAGTATTGCCTAAGCACAGGTTTTTAGCTTCAACCGATGCAGAGAAAAGGGATGTTATAAAAGGAGGGAGACCAAGGGTACATTCTTTTCCCGCAGGGCCGCCTACTTCAACTGCAAATGCCTGAAAATCGCAAAGAGCGCCATCTTCTTCAGGCAAGTTAATTACTGATAGGAATTGGCTGTTCGCATTTGTATAATATATTTTTTGGTTAGGGCCTAACTGAAGCGCGCCTGTACCTGCAAAGGCTGCAATACTTACCTCTGAACCTCCGATGTTTGCCGCCTGAAGGTTGTACTGAAAAATTCCGTTAACGCCTCCATTCTGATATGTTATATAAAGCTTTTTAGCTTCAGGGGAGAATTCTACGCCGTAAGGATTGATATTGTTTTTTATTTGTAAACCATTGCTTACTTCTCCCGTGGAGGCATTAAAATCATATATAAATATTGAACCGTTTACTATGGCACCTCCTGTAACTGTACCTCTTTGCTGGTGCGCAATAGCGAGTTTTGTGCCATCGGGCGATGCTTTTAAGTATCCTATTGAGTTTCGCCTGTAGCCGGATACCGGTATGTTGGGTAAAACTGTTGATATAACAGGTGTAGCATTTACCCCCGAACCATCTACCTTAAAGGCATAAAACTTGTCTACAAACTGTGTCAATACCCAAAAACCTGTACCATCGGCAGTTTTTACGGCGGTAATTTTTTCAGAACATTTGTATTTTATTTCCTGCGGATGTGTAGGATCATAAGTTACAAGGTGCTGGTTTCGTGTAACAACATCGCCAATGCTGCCATTAGTACCTGTTACAGACAGATCTACAACTGAATAGTTAAAACCATTATTAAAGCCGTCGTCAGCATCAGGTATAGTCCCTCCGGTGCCATTGTCATAAAAGCCTGTAAACCGGTTAGGGTATACCGAGGCATTATCATGATGCGGTTCGTCTACAGTAAATATATAGTAAATGTTAGGATCTCCTTTTTTAGGCACAATTATACCTGATTGTGTACTGGAAGGGTCACCCATAAGTCCTGTTCCTGCACCATAATTCCCGTTTGGCATCAACCTGTGCCGTCTGTCCCACACATTACGTCCGTCTGTATAAAACAACAGATTACCATCAGAGTCAGACATAGAGCTGCATCCTTCGGTTGTAAAAACCTGTCCTCCTGCAAGCGGTACCACCGTACCATCCGGCAAAAACTGTATTCCGGCGTTGCGCCCAAAATACCAGTTACGTGCTTCGCCCTGGGCAAATGCATAAGCAGAGAATAATATAAAAGTAAAACAGAGTAATTTTTTCATAAATTAAATTATCGTATCATGGCAAAATGGCCTTTTATAACCCGTCCGTCTTCCAGTTCCAGTACAAACCAGTAATCAGTGGCAGGAAGACGCCGGTTATTATACACGCCATCCCATCCCTGGCTAGTGCCTCCAAATACTGACAGAAGTTTGCCATAGCGGTCAAAAATACTTACGCGGGCGCGTGGCTGCAAATATAAGTAATCTACCTGCCAATACTCGTTAATGCCATCACCATTAGGAGTGAAAAATTTAGGGTAGTTAAGTATTGTGACTTGTTTTTCCACCGTTTTACAATGGGTTTTGGCACGAATGTATATTTTGTACAATCCCGGGAGTAACCCATCAAAAACCGGGCTGTCCTGGTAATTGTTCCCGTCCAGTGAAAACTCATAATCATCAGCATCAGGCATTACAATAGTTATGGAATTATCGCGTACGGTAAAATCTACTATATCAATACTAAACCGTATATCGGGTATTTCATAAATATTAATAGTGAAGGGCTTAATGTCATAGCCTATGCAGCCGCTTATATTTTGCAGCCTGCCCCATATTGTTTCAGAATCGTAGGCAACACGGTTTCGGTAATTAAAAGGCAAAGGGTTAATACGATTTATTGCATCAGATTCAGAACGGTAATACCTCACAAATGTATTGAAGTCACCGTTTTGGAGGTTAAGCGTATTCTGGTTAAGATTAAATGTCTGAAAGCCGTTGTTGTCAAAATCACACTGGTATAAATCATCAGGCACTCCGGCATCCAGTAATTCTACAACTTCTACCTGAAAATTATGTATACTGTAGCAGCCTGTTACCGTATTAAGCATGCGCACATAAACGGTTTGTGGGTTTACTGTATTCCTGAATGCCTGCGGATTCAGTACAGGGTTATTACCGGAATCTGCATCGGTTATGTCTATATGGTAGGAAAATGTAATGTTTGGTTGGTTATGCCTGAACATCGGCTCATATGTCTTTATGTTGAACAGGTACGACTTGTCATCAACATTGTCACGGTCGCATTCCTCAATTTTTAGCGTTATGTTTTGCGGATTGTTAAACACAGGAAGTGCATTTACCGTAACAATAAATGGCATTGTCCTGAAACAGCCCGTCTGTGTATCGGTAAGGCGCATGTAAATGGTTTGCGGATTGGCTGTATTCCTGAACATATCAGGTGTGTTAACTGCATTGTTGGCCGTATTGGCATCATTTTGCGTAAGATAATAGGTAATTAACCTATTTGGTTGGCTATTGGTTAATAAACCAGCATGTTGTGTAAGGTCAAAAATATAGGAATCATCAGCAGTACCATCCATGTCACATTCTTCAAGATCCAGATTTATATTCAACGGATTGTTATATACCGGTAATGCATGTACATTAATGGTAAAAGAAGAGGTACTGGTACAGCCTGTGTCAGTATTTAGCATCCGCATATAAATAGTTTGCGGATTTGATATATTGGTATATGCCTCAGGAAGGGCAATAGCATTATTACCTGTATTGGCACCGCTTAAACTTTCGTAGTAGCTTATCTGTAGGTTGTTTTGCCCTCCTGTAAGAATTGCAGCATGCCGGGTAAGATTGAAGAAGGTAAAACCGTCTTCAGTACCATCATCATCGCATTCATATAAGTTGATATCGATATTTTGCGGATTGACTAACTGTGGCAGATTGTGTATCCATATATCAAACGAGTTTATGTTTGTACAGCCTGTACTATTATCCTGAAGCCTGGTAAATATTCTCTGCGGACTTGAAATATTTACATAATTCGCAGGATTTGTAATTTTGTTGTTACCGGAACGTGCATCTTGTTCATTCAGATAATACGTCATAGATGCGTTTTGTGTACCGATGTAAACAGCTTCATTTTGAGTCAGGTCTGTAATATTTATACCATCATCCGTAGCATCGGTGTCACACTTTTCCAAGTCATGGGTAGAGCCGGGAGGCAGATCATTATAAACAGGAGCCCAGAGTATTGTGATATCAAAACTTTCTATACTATAACATCCTGTTATGGTATTAGTCATTCGCATGTAGATAGTCTGCGGATTAGAAGTATTCCTGTAATTACTCGTATTCAGAGGGTTTTCACCCGTGGTAACATCATTCAGGTTTTCATGATATGTTAGCACTACATTTTCCTGGCTGCCTACCAGCATTGCGGCATGCTTTGCAAGATTAAAGGTGCTTATCCCGTTATCATCTCCCGGAACATCACATTCTGTCAGGTCAATTGAAATATTGCCGGGGTTATTAAAAACAGGAATAGGGTGGAAGCGGGCTGTTCCCGTCCAGTGAAGCGAAAAATCGCTGGCGCCCACCGGCCTGTCAACTACCAGGAAATACTTTTCACCCGCCTGTACCGTCATCCAGTGGATGTAATTATTGCCATGAGGCCCGGGGCCTTCGGCAATATCGGTCTCTATGTCGTTCATCCCGGTAATGTTACTGTCAGATCCTGCCATAAGCGGATTTGTAGTACTACAGCGCACCGCATGGCCTATATTGCCACATTGTACATTAGGACCATAAATAAAAAAATCAAAATCTACAACCAGGTCATTGCTTGTAGGTATCAGGTCAAAACCAAGAGTCCCGCCTGTTTTTATAGTAAGCTCAAGCCATACACTATGGTTTTCGGCGCTGGAACAGTCGTTAGTACCTATAAGTTCCTGCACACCCGGACCCATAGCAGCCAGCCCAATGTAATCCCCGTCTCCGCAAATAACGAGTGCTTCGGGGCAGTCATTCTGAGCATATAAGGTTACATTAAGGCATAGGTATAACAGTATGGCAGTGAGGTATTTCACGACATAGCAATGTTAATTTTTTTATAAAATTAAGGAAATTTTATCTTAACATTGCAAAGTGCCCTTTAATTATCCTTCCATTATTAAATTTTAACACAAACCAATAATCGTCTGATGGTAAGGGTGTTCCGTTATAAGTACCATTCCATCCTGTAGAATTGCCCTTTAATACATGCAGCAGTTTACCGTACCTGTCGAAAATTGTCATTTCAGCACCTGGATAAAACTGCAGGTAAGGTATGCGCCAGTAGTCGTTATATCCGTCGGCATTAGGTGTAAAAAAGCGTGGGTAGTTAAGTATTACAACCTCTTTATCAACAGTTTTGCACAGGGTTTTTGACCTGACGTACACTTTATATATACCTGATTCAAGATTGGTAAATACGGGGTCGTCTGTAAAGGCCGTATCATCTAAAGAAAATTCATAGTCCTGTACATTGTCAATCAGTATGGTTATGGAATTGTCATTAAAAGTGAAATCAGTAACCTTGACTTCAAAATCGATATTCGGGATACGGTAAATATTAATTGTGAATGATTTTATATCATGCCCTATACAACCGCCAACATTTTGCAGCCTTGCCCATATGGTTTGTGTAGTGTATGGTACAGGATTACTGAATTGTACAGGTAATGCATTTACCTGATTTTGCGCATCTGTTTCTGAAAGGTAGTATTTAACTGTAGTGGCATGATTTCCATTTTTTAAAAGTAAATCATTTTGCGATAGGTTGAATATCTGAATGCCGCTGTTATTAGTATCGCAAAGGTATAAATCTTCAGGTTCGCCCGCAGTAAGCAGGTTTACTACCTCAATATCAAAACTGGTTACTGTTGTACAGCCTGTAACGGTATTTTCCATCCTTACATAAACCGTTTGTGGATTTGCCGCGTTGCGGTAAGCTGCAGGCGAAATTATACTATTACTCCCCGATGCAGCATCAGTCGCATCAATATAATAGCTTATCTGCATATTAGCCTGGGTTCCTGTAAACATAGCAGCATGTTTTGTGAGGTTAAATACGGTTGACTTATCATCAACACTATCAGCATCACATTCCTCAATTTTTAAGTCGGCTCCAGTTGGATTTAAAAATACAGGCAATGTAGTAACAGTTATAATAAAGCTATCGCTAACGTAACAGGAGCCGTTATCCATACGCATATAGATAGTTTGCGGAGTTGTGGTATTTGTATAGGCAGAAGGGGTAACTATCGCATTTGTGCCTGTTAAGGCATCGGCTGCAGTTTCATAGTAAGTCATGTTTACACCCGTTTGGCTGCCAATAAATGCAGCCTCATGGGTAGTGAGGTCAAAGCCGAACTTTTGGTCGGCTACTCCGTCAGTATCACATTCAATAAGATCGGTGGTAATAGTAAGAGGTGTAAAAACGGGAATACTCCTAACCTGAATGGTAAACGACTTTGTTGAAAAACACCCTGCCAGTGTATTTACTGTCCTGTAATATAAAGTTTGCGGATTTGAGATGTTCCGGTATGTATTAGGATTTGGTATAGGATTACTACCTGTGTCAGCATCTGCCTGGGTTAAATGCGCAGTAAGAATAACATTTTGCTGATTGCCAATAAGCATAGGAGCATGCTGTAGCAAGTCAAAATCAGATACTCCATCGTCAGTGCCATCTGTATCACAACTATTAATATCCAAAGATATATTTTGTGGATTGGTGAATGTGGGCGACGGGTCGGATATCAGCCTGAAATCTGTAACATCATAACAACCTGTAGTTGTGTTGGTAATACGGGTGTATATCCTTTGGTTACGCATTGTACTGGTATATGTTGTAGCTAAAGGAAGCTCTCCTGTTGTGGCGTCATTCAGTGTCCTGTGGAAAGTAAGCGCCATATTTGGCTGGCTATTGGTTAACATAGCAGCATGGGTGTTCAGGTTAAAATCGTTCCTGCCGTTTCCGTTAACGTCACATACATGAAGATCAAGCGGAACATTAGTTGGATTGTTAAAGGTTGGGGCAGGATTAAACTGTGCCGTGCCGGTCCATTGTAACGAAAAGTTACTGTTTCCTATCGGCCTGTCAATAACAAGGAAATATTTTTCACCGGCCTGTACCGTTAGCCATTTCACAAAGTTGTTGCCATCTGCTCCCGGGCCTTCGGATGTATCGCCTGACATGCTGTTCATCCCTGTATGGTTATTGGAAGAACCTGCTGCCTGGGGATTAGTAGTAGAGCAGCGTATTGCCTGGCCTATATTACCACAGGTAGCATGAGGGCCAAATACAAAAAAATCGTAGTCAATTGTTATATCATTACTTGTGGGGCGTAATGTAAATCCAAGTGTACCGCCCGTATGTATATTCAATTCAAGCCATATACTGTTATTTTCCTGGCTGCCACAGGTATTACTGTTAGTAAGCTCCTGGATGCCCACCCCAGATGCTGAAAGATCTGTATAATTACTGTCTCCGCACACTATAAGCGCCTGGCTGCAGTCATTTTGTGCAAATACAGAATTGATTAGTAACGTAAATACTATTGTAAGAAAATATTTCAAGGGGGTGGAATTTTTAATTTTGCGCTAAAATTAAAAAAAAATTAACGCATCAAAGAAAAATGCCCTTTGATTGTTATGCCTGTATTAAATTTTAACACAAACCAATAATCGGTTGAGGGTAAGGGCTTTCCATTATAAGTGCCATCCCATCCGCGCTGGCTACCCTTAAAGCGGTATAAGAATTTTCCGTAGCGGTCAAAAATGCTGATTTCGGCATCAGCTGCTCTTGTCCTCAGCAAAGGTATTGTCCAGTAATCATTATAGCTATCGGCATTAGGAGTAAAAAATCGTGGATAGTCCAGGACGTATATTACTTTAGTGAATATAGGAAGACACCCGTTTATGTCCCTTATATAAACCGTATACTGCCCGCTTTCAACTCCTGTAAATACGGGGTCGTTCTGATAATCGGTACCGTTTATGGAATATTCATAATTACCTGTTCCTACCGGCGTGATTGATACGGAATTGTTGTTGCCCGCAAAATCGTTTACAGTTATAACAGCATCAGTTGCAGGTCCGGATCCCCTTACTGTAAATGTTTTGCGGCCTTCGCAACCATTGGTCTTGGTTACCGTAACTGTGTAAGTACCCGGCTGATTCACTATAATGGCACGAGTGTTTTGAACCGGGGTTGTGTTCCAGCTGTAGCTGCTGAAATTACCGGCATCAAGCGGTAGTATGCTTCCTGCGCAAAGTATCAGGTTTTCATCCTGTAGTACAGCACCAAATGTATTAACCGTAAGCTTTATCTGTGCTATGCCGTAACAATCAGCGGCATTGTATACACGTGCGTATACAACCTGACTAAAAGCTGTTGTGTTAGTATATGTTGCAGGATTAGGTATTGCATTCTCTGATGCAAGGGCATCATTGTAGTTGTTAAAATATTGCAGCTGAAGTCCTGTCGGGAGGCTTTGCAGTATTTGTTGTCCTCTTTGCGTAAGGTCAAATGTATAGAAACCGTCTTCGGTGCCATCATCGTCACACTCAACAAGCGGTGATGGATTGGTAATTGTATTATTTGATGTAGAGAGAATAACCGTACTTACGGAGTAACAGCCCTGCTGGCTGTATACCCGGGCAAATACCTGTTGGTTAGGAAGTGTATTGGTATATGCCGAAGCATTGTTTATCATTCCCTGGTTGCCTCCGGCATTGGCATCGGTACTGTTAGTATAATACGTTACGCCAAGCGATGGGTCATTATTTACAAGCGCATCGGCCATCCTTAGGTTGAAAACGGCAATGCCATCATTATTATCGTCACATTGCAGTAATGTTTGCGTTGACGAAGGTATAGCAGTTATATATTCAATCTCAATATCACCTTTTGATATGCATGAACCGTTAAGCTCTACTTCTACACTGTAAACACCGGGAGTTGTAACGTTAAACGTATTACTTCCGTTAGCTGCTGTCTGCTGTACATTGTTCCTGTACCATGTATAATTGGTAGCGGCAGGATTATCAGCATTAAGTACAAGTGTTTCGCCATTGCATAAAGCATTATCGTTAGCTATGAGCCTGTCCGGGCCAAGGTCGGATGTGGCATTAAAAGTACCGCCACCTAAAAATATGGCCGAATCATACAGATTATTTCCCTGGTCGGCAACTACCAGCTTAATATGGTAAGTAGTCCCGGCCACAACATCAGATTGTGCTGTGAGTATAACTGTTTGCCCGTTAAAGTTAATTGGTGAGTTTACAGGGTTGAATCCTCCAAAATACTGTTCATTAGCCGCAGGGCACACACCTGTACCCCTCACAGTATTTACCTTAACAGGAATATTGGTTCCCGGTACAACGGCAAGGTTTCGGTACGGGTTTGTAGTTCCCGCTTCTTTCAGCAGGAAAGCAAAACCATCGGTATAATTACACTGGTTAGGCGAATTTATGCTTGTGAGATACTGCTCTGAGGCAAAAATATAATCAAAGCTGATATGATCCGTCAGTGGTATAAAGTCAAACTCAAGCACTGTGGCGTTAATAGTATTATTAACGTTAAGAGCGGCTTCAAGATCATTATCACCACCCCAGCCGGTACTGCCTTCGCTTAACAGTGAATTATTAGGGCCCGGGGCCGAAGCGGCAAAACCGGAGCTTAATATAATACCATTATTAAACGGGAAACCCGAGCCATTTGCTGTAAAATAGCCATAGCTTGTACTTCCTGCACCGCCTGCCCATCCGTTTACCGATATGTTCGACACCTGTGCGCATGATCCTGATACAAGAGCATCTACCAGCTGCTGTGCGGTATAATTATCATTTACCTGTATTACCTGGGCGCCTGCACCCCCGGCAACAAGTAAAAGTACTGTTATGCAATAGTTAAGAAAACGCTTCATAGCATCGGCAAAGATAGCTACAAATCCCTTTTCTTTAAAATTCTGTGCGACATTAACATAAAGAATACAGTCCATGCAATAACTGTAACATATTCATACCAGTGTATGCTGTAATTCTTCATTTCTTTTGCACCGGATACCTGTTTTTCAATCGTCTGGTATGCTTCAAGCCTGCTAAAAGGTTCCCATAAAAGATTGCTCATAGACTCCAGCGGGAAAAATTGCAGGGCGTTAAGCTCACTGTTAAATACGCCCGTTGTATTGCCTATTATTATCTGGCATATTTTTTCAACAAGATACCATACCACAACAAAACCTAATGCGAATGCCGACCTTTTTATTAATATACCCACAAATAAGCAGAATGAGAAAAATGCTATCAGCTTAAGGAAAAAACCGAGCAGGTATTCCATTTCACTGAAAACAATTGATGTTTCGGTATACGACGAGAAACTATATCCCAATATAAGTGTAAGCAAGGCTATAAATACTGTTGACGCCAAGGAGAACACAAAAACCATAAGGAACTTTGATTTAATAAATTCCTCTTTGCTAAAACCATCTATCAGGTTTTGCTTTAGCGTACCATAGGTATATTCATTTGCCATCATTGATACTATAACCACTGCGAGGAAAATTTTACCCAATGCGGCAATGAAAGTGTTGAAGTGCCAGATGAACGGAAAGTTAAATATTCCCATATCGGCAACGCGGAATTCAAGTCCCAAAAAGTCAAATTTAATAGATGAGATAAGGGCTATGAACGATAATAATATAAAGTAGCTGAGGATAAGCACACGGCTTGCCTTGTTATTCCAGAGTTTCTGGAACTCTATGCTGAGAAGTCTTTTCATTGGTTAGGTTGATTGATGGTTGGTTAACTGAAGGAACTGTTCTTCAAGGCTGTTTTTGCGTTTTACCAAATGGTTAAGGCAAACCCCATAACTAAACAGGTAGCGATTAAGTTCACCCGGTTCCAGTGGTTGGTTCGTATACACCATCAGTTTTCCGTCTTCCGATTCAATATTTTCAACAGCAGGGTGCTGTTTTAGCACGTTCATCAGTGCAGTATTATCTTCGGTCTGCAATTCAAAAAACTCAGCCCCTGATATCATTTCGTGTACCGTGCCGGTATAAAGCACAACACCTTTTTGAAGTACTACAACGTGGCTGCATACCTTTTCAACTTCGTCCAGCAGGTGCGATGCAAGAAGTATTGTTGTACCTGTAGCTGCAATTTCCTTTATCAGGTCGCGTATCTGGCGGATACCCTGCGGGTCGAGGCCGTTAGTAGGTTCATCAAGTATAAGTATTTCCGGGTCGTTAAGGAGGGCAGAGGCTATGGCAAGGCGCTGTTTCATACCCAGCGAAAAGGTGCGGAACTTGCTGTCCTTACGTTCCCAAAGCCCTACAAGCTCCAGTTTTTCCTGAATCTTTGTATAATCAGATCCTTTTATTTTGCATACCAGCTTCAGGTTGTCATAAGCAGTCATGTAAGGATAAAAGTTAGGCCGTTCTATAATTGCGCCTACTTTTTTTAACGCTTCATGTGTTTGCATGCTGCCACCAAACCAGCTGTAACTGCCCGATGTTTTATTGACTACGTTAAGAATAATGCCCAGCGTGGTCGACTTACCGCTGCCGTTTGGGCCAAGAATGCCGTATACATTCCCTTTTTTTATTTCGAAAGAAGCATTTTTTACAGCATGTACACTGCCATACTTTTTATCGAGGTGAGTGATGGTTAAAATTGTGTCCACAATAACTGGTTTACTGGTTGTTATTATTTAGACGAATGATAGCAGAGTTTGTTACTTTACAGTATTACAAATTATTCAGCTGGTTCGATTTTTTATCAGCGCTTATGGTCCAGAAGAAGCCTACAAAGAAAAACCTGTCTGCCGGCTGGGTAATTTCCTGTCGTGCAAATACGCCGTCAGGGCCTGCATTATTAGCATAGGTATAGCCAAATACATTCTGGCTACCTGTAATGTTGGAAACCGAAAAGTAAAGTATTTTCTGTTGGGTTAACAGGTAGGCCCAGCTGAAGCTCAGGTTGTGGTAGCTTTTGGTCATGCCGTTCATAAACTCAGTCTCATTAGGGTTGTTGTATGGGCGTCCTGAATTAAAACTGTACGTTAAGCCGGCCTGTGATTTAAGGCTTTCTATCCAGTATTTGGTAACTATCGAAAAGTTATGCTTAGCTACATACGATGGCGTTACCGATGCCCTGTAATCTTTATAATCCCTTTGGCTGTCAATAAATGAATACGAGATCCAGTAATCTGTATTTTTAAACGACTTATTATCCCTCCAGAAAAGATCGATACCTTTAGCGAAACCACTACCGCCATTATTAAAGGTAGTATTAAACTGTGGTATAGGCGTATCATATTTTACAAGGTTGGCATAATCCTTATAATATGCCTCCGCGCGAAACGTCCTTCCCTCTGCATTGTATAAATAATTAAGGATATAATGTGCTGTTTTTTCGTGTTCAAAATTCTTGTAGTACTTCAGATAGTCCTGGCGCGGTGTCTGATAAAAATCGCCGTAAGCCAGTGAGAGCTGCCCTTTGGCGGATACTTTATAAGCTACTGAAATCCTTGGTTCAACAGTAGCATTATCTATTACTGATGAATACGAACTGCGAAGCCCCGCCTTAGCTGCAAATTTCTTTGAGAAATAATATTCGGTTTCTGCATACAATGCTCCTATAGAATTTGTGTAGCCACTGTCAAATCTAAAACCAGAAGGTTCTTTATACGCTTCATAAAAATCGGTTATAAAGTAATCCCCACCGAAAGTAAGCTTCAGCCTGCTGGAAAAGCTCTGACGGAACCTCAGCTTAATATGTGAGCTGTTTTCGCCGTTATCAACCTTATTGGTGTTCAGGCCGATATCATTATGGCTGTAACCATAGCTAACGCCTGCAAGCATGGTAAGTCCGCTTCCTATTACGCCATTGTATGATGAGTTAAGATAAAAATTGTTGTTGGTTATGTCAACACGCACAGGGGCAGGCTCATTTATATCTTCCTGGTTCAGGTCGAAGGTTGCATGGTCAAAAGCAGCGTAAAGCTTAAATAGCCCGTTTTCGTATTTCCGGCGGAAAACCGTTTCACCGGCAAGAGACTGGTACGGCTTGTTCCATTTTACATTTTGCGGAATAGCCCACTGATACGGCTGCAGGTTTATATAGTTCAGGTTAAAGCTTAGTGAATTGCGGTCGTTCCATTTTTGGGTATTGCCTAGCCCGAGGCCTACTGTCATAAGGGCAATATCGGTTTGTTCCTGTACCGGTTCGTCAATAGTATTAAGTAATAGTACACTTGAAAGCGCCTCACCAAATTCGGCAGAATAACCGCCGGTAGAAAAAGTCATCCCACTAAAAAGAAATGGTGAAAATCGCCCGCGTGTAGGCAGATTATTTGCAGTTGCGCCATAAGGCTGTGCCACGCGAATACCGTCAACAAATGTCTGGGTTTCTTCCGCTTCGCCACCGCGTACGAAAAGCCTTCCGCTTTCACCCACGGTTTGTGTACCGGGCAGGGTTTGCAATGCAGCAATAATATCGCCTGCCGAACCCGCAGTGGTTACTATATCGAGCGGTTTAAGGGCATTAACTTTAGAATTGTCCCCGGCGCTGAATGTCCCTGCCGAAATTACTACTGCATCAATCGTATTTACATTTTCGCGCATAGCGAAGGTTTTAGCCTTATAGTTTTCTATGGTTATCTGCTCATTAACATCTTCCAGGGAAAGCGCAGTAATTATAAGCATTTGTGTTCCTGTGGCGGTGGTTTCAAATGAAAAGCTGCCGTCTTCCTCAGTAGTGGCTCCATCATAGGTGCCTTCAATAAAAACATTAGCAGCAGGCACAGGTTTTCCTTTTTCATCGAGTACTTTGCCCGAAATCATAGTTTGCGCGCTACTGGTTAAAAATGCCAGTAATAAAACAAAAGTAAAAATTGGTTTCATGGTGTTTGTTTTTGTTGGGGCAAAGTTGTGGCAGTTTGCATGCAAATAAAATAAAAAGATACCGAACTGTAATTTAGCAGCGACGAATTGTAAAACAAAACATTTTGGCTAAATGTTAAAATATAATATAGTTTTGACATTAATACTATTATTCCATAACAGCGTGATGTAACTTTGTACCTTAATCGCCTTATTACATGACCACTGCAAAGCAAAAATACTTTAGCCATAAATATTTTAAATTATTTATAGCCTCAATAGTTGTAGGATTTTTATCAGCCGTACTGGCTGTTAGCCTGAAACGGATTACCGAGTATTATGAGGAAATACTGTATCACAAAGCCGAAGCCAATCACCTTTACCTGCTTATTTTCCCTTTTGCAGGATTGTCACTTATATATATCCTGCGTCTGTATCTTTTCAGGAATAAAGAAAATAAAGGCATAAAGGAAGTTTTTGAAAGTACAGCCACAGGAAAAAAACTGCCTTCTTACAAAATACCGTCGCACTTTATAAATGGTTTGCTTACGGTCAGCTTTGGCGGGAGTACAGGCGTTGAAGTATCAACAGTCGTTTCAACCGCAGCTATAGGCTCTCTTGCTCAGGAAAAGGAAAGGATACTCAAAAAACATAAAACCGATCTGATATGCGCCGGTATAGCAGCGGGTATTACAGCTTTATTCGGGACACCATTTGCCGGACTATTATTTGCGTATGAAGTTATAGCACGTAAAGGCAATAAATCATTCCTGTATACAAGTATACCTGCCGCAGCTGTTGCATGGGCTTTTATCCTGGTGCTGGAAGAAAAACCATTGTTCATGGTTCCGGTTTCAGATTGGCATGTGCATGCGCTGCCGTATTTTATAGTATTAGGTATAATTGCAGGGTTTAATTCGGTATACCTTACTAAGTGTGTATTATATTTTAAAAACCTATTTCTGCGTTTTTCAAAGCAGTATCATAAAGTAGTTGCAGGAGCAGTACTGGTAAGCACCTTTATTATTATATTGCCACAATTATACGGAGATGGTTATCATGCAATTAAAGAAAGCATTCATAACGCCGATAAATTAGCCCTCACAGTTCCTTTTCTCTTCACCTGTTTAGGTATACTGGTGCTTAAGCCGGTAATAACATCTATAACACTTTCAGCCGGTGGCGATGGAGGCGTTTTCGCACCAAGCCTTTTTATTGGTGCTTTTCTTGGGCTTTTAATTGCGCTTGTTGCCAACACTGTTTTTAATGCCGGAGTTATACCGCTTAATTTTATGGTAGTTGGTATGGCGGCTATGCTAAGCGCAGCTATACATGCTCCGCTTACAGCGTTGTTTCTGGGTTGCGGACTTATAGGTAATTATGATCTTTTTGTGCCAATTGCCCTTGCCTGCTTTGTGGCTAAATATACAGCTAAGGCACTACTGCCCTATAATGTTTATACCTACTCACAACAAAATGTTACGCATGCCAATACACAAAGTTAAACGTACTTACCGCCAGGCACGTTATGTTATATATCGTGAAACCCTTGTAGACTATAAAGAGCATTTCTGGGCATTTTTAGGTTCATTTATAGGGTTGGGTATTATAGCCTTTTTGCAGTATAAGGCATTTCCGCAGCAGGAGTTGGTTTTCCTTATAGGGTCGTTCGGCGCATCATGCGTGCTGGTATACGGCGTTATAGAAAGTCCGCTGGCACAGCCGCGCAACCTGGTGGGTGGCCATCTTGTATCAGCTATTATTGGTGTCACTGTGCAAAAGCTCCTGCCTGATGTTATATGGATTGCCGCACCGCTTGCGGTTTCATTGTCAATCGTGCTTATGCAGGTTACCAAAACGCTGCATCCGCCGGGTGGAGCTACGGCATTAATCGCTGTTACAGGAGGTCCTGCAGTAACAGGGCTTGGATTTTGGTATGTGTTGAATCCTGTACTGAGTGGAGTAACTGTATTACTTGCCATAGCCCTTATTTTTAATAACATACCCAAAGGCAGGCAATATCCGTCAAAGCATGTGCGTGGAAAATATAACCGATTGATAAAGAGGCTTAAAAAATAAAACTCTTAACTTTATAGCTTCAAACCAAAAAATAAAGTTATGAAAATTCCAGATTATTATCTTCCGGTAATGCCCTACCTGATTTTAAAAGATGCACCTGCATTTTTAGAGTATGCCAAACGTGTATTTAATGCCAAGGAGCTTATGATTGTTCCGGGCGAAGAACCCCGAAGCATAATGCATGGAGAGATTAGTATAGGTAAAGCCGTAATTATGTTTGCCAATGCTAACGACAACTGGAGCGAAAAAAGCGCAGGGATGTTTATATATGTTGATGATGTAGACAGGGTTTATAATGCCGGGGTAGAGCAGGGTGGAAAATCACTAATGTCGCCTGCTGAGCAGGAATATGGATATTCAGGAGGTTTTGAAGATCCGTTTGGTAACCAGTGGTGGGTTTCTAAAGCAGAATAATGTTGCAGATAAATAAAATTCATCATACTGCAATAATCTGTTCTGATTATCAGCGGTCAAAATACTTTTACACACACGTTTTAGGTTTTACTGTCATAGCCGAATATTACCGTGAGGAACGACAATCCTACAAGCTGGATTTAGCGCTTAATGGATATTATACAATTGAATTGTTTTCATTTCCAAACCCGCCTGCAAGGGTTTCGCGCCCGGAAGCTGCCGGGTTGAGGCATCTTGCTTTTGAGGTAAATAATATTGAGCAGGCAATGGCGCATCTTAAAATTAACAATATTGATTGTGAGCCTGTAAGGACAGATGAATATACAGGTAAACGCTTTACTTTTTTTCAGGATCCTGACGGGTTGCCGTTAGAATTTTACGAAAAGTAAGCAGGCTGCCCTATTTAAAATTTCCAAAAATCCAAAAAGCAAAATCAGAATTTATGGTTTACCTTTGGAAACTTATAAAAAATTAAAGTTATGGTTTACAAATTCAGAGTGATACTTGATGCCGAAGAAGATGTTTTCAGGGATATAGCCATTATGCAGGATGATACGCTTGAAGACCTGCACAATGCCATTGTAAATGCTTTTGGGTTTGACGGTATGGAAATAGCGTCTTTTTACACTTGTGATGACGAATGGATACAGGAAGAAGAGATACCGCTTTTTGATACCGGCGATGTTCCCGGAGAATTGAAAACCATGGCTGATTATGAGTTGGGAAGCCTGCTTGATATGGATAGCACCAAAATAATTTATGTCTACGACTTTTTAAACATGTGGACGTTTTTTGTTGAGCTTGCAGCAATTGAAGAGCCGGAAAGCGGTGTAGCCTATCCTGACCTGCTTTTTGCTCATGGCGAAATGCCTGCTAATGCGCCGGAAAAAGAATTTGGTGCCGACGATAATGATACATACAATGACTTTGAAGATGATTACGACGAAGAGGACCTCGATATGTTTGACGACACCGACAACTTTGAAGACCTGGGTTTCGACGAGCGTAATTGGAATTAATATTATGGCTGCTTAGCTTTTAGCCGCTTAGCATCTTAGCTTGGAAATATATGAACAATTACAGGAATCTGTTAGTTTGGCAAAAATCCATGGTACTGGTTACCGATGTTTATTAAGTTAACCAATGATTTTCCGAGAGAAGAGAGTTTTGGACTGACTGCACAGATTCGCAGGTCGGCCGTTTCAATTCCAAGTAATATTTCAGAGGGGTATGGACGTAATATTGATGCTGAACTGATAAGGTTTCTTAATATCACTGTAGGCTCTTTATATGAATTGCAAACCCAACACGAGATTGCAAGAAATATTAAGTACATGAATGAAGAGACTTTCAATATTATTTATGCTGTTTCGCGTGAACTGGAAATAATGTTAGTTTCTCTTATTAATAAAGTAAAACAAACAAAATAATTAAATGCTGAGAATTCTGCTCCTTAGCTAAGAAGCTTTCAGCTTAGTCGCTCAAAAATATATGATTAACTTATTTAACGCCCACATTGAGAGCCTTTCTATACATAGGGTAGGTAACAAAAGCCGTAATGAAGCTTTATTTTTATCAGAACAGGCATACGGACTGAATGATGAAATAACGCCACTGCTTAAAGAGTATTTCTTTAAGCCATTCCGCGATAAGGAGGAAAATTATTTTCAGTTTGCGCACGATGTGCACCTGGATTACCATGATATGTACAACATGGCTACTGAAATTTTCAGCAACCCTGGTCAGGTACATGAAGTGTCTAAAAAAATTACCAAGCATCTTTTTGAGCAAAGCAACCATCCGCACATTAAAAATGGCGAGGTATATGTATGTTATTTTACTAACCTTTCAATAGATAACAATAATGTAGATGCCGTTGGTATTTTTAAAAGCGAGATAAAAACCGATTTCCTTCAGTTTGAGGAAAGAGGCAGCAACCTTGAAATGATATTGCAGCAGGGTATCAACCTTAATAAGCTGGATAAGGGCTGTCTTATATTTAATTACAAGAAAGAAGATGGTTACAAAATACTTACTATTGACAGTAACAGGTATGATGCTCGTTACTGGCTGGAACATTTCCTTTCGGTAGATGCATTCCAGGATGAGAATTTCATGACCAAGAAATATCTTAAATTCTGCCAGGATTTTGCCAAGGAGGTTGTATTGCCTGCTGAAGATAAAAAACAGGAGGTAATGTTCATGAACCGTGCGGTAAACCACTTTGCCAAAAACGATGAGTTTGAAGAAACTAAATTCCTAAATGAAGTGCTGGATAACCCGGACCTGATACCGGAATTTAAAAACTATAAGGAAGAAAAAGCGCCTAAATACAGCATTGAAGATGTTACCAGTTTCCCAATTGCAAATGCAGCGGTAACAGACGCAAGGAAAAAAATGAAGAACACCATAAGCCTGGATACGAATATCCAGATAAAGCTGGACTTCATCAACCCTGAAAGTGCAGAAAAGTTCGTTGAGAAAGGCTGGGACGAAGAAAAACAGATGTATTACTATCTGGTATATTTTAATAAAGAGCAGAAAAGTTAAAGACTTTCATCTGTCTGAATATCATTTATAAAGGGGCTTTAAGCCCCTTTTGTTGTTGTTAAATGTATTGTTAAACATTAGGCGTGCATAATAGGACGTAATTTTTCTATTTATATTTAAAAAATTTTTCAAGCCCATATACGTACATGTCAGCAAGATTTAAGCTGTTTCTCGTGGTACTTTTGCTGGTTGCTGCCCTGCCGGCAGCGGCACAGGTAAAACCTCCTGCCCAGCAGCAGGATACGGTAAAGCTTAAGCGAGACCAAATGTATAAAAACCTGGAAAATTATTCAAAGCGAAAAGGCTTTACCAAATTTTTGCATAAGCTTATCTTCAGGCCGGTGCGGGACAAGGAACCTTCAGATACAAGAAAAAAGGTTAAAAAACGCACGCCCGAAATGCAAAATACCTATGCAGGCTATCAGGGCAAAATAGTAAGGCGTATACGTGTTGAAACGCTCGACCCTTTTGGTTATTCCATTTCAGATACTACCGAAATGCCCAATAACTGGCTGGAGCGTTTTGGTAATAATGTGCACCTTAAAACCAAGCAGCTCACTATAAAAAACCTTTTACTTTTTAAACGTGATAAACCACTGGATTCCCTGCTTGTAAAAGAATCGGAGCGTTTAATACGAAGCCAGCGCTATATTAGGCGGGTTGCTATACAGCCACAACCGATAAAAGGAAGTAAAGATTCGGTTGATATATATATCCGTGTGCTTGATTCCTGGAGCCTTATGCCCAATGGATCAGCTTCAGGTTCAGGAACGTCAATAGAGCTTACAGAACGTAACTTTTTCGGTCTTGGACATGAATGGCGCAATAATTTTGATAAACGCTTTAAAACGGGCCGTACTGAATACCTTACACGTTACAGGGTGCCTAACATAATGAATACCTATGTTAATGCTGCAATTGAGTACCAGTTGTGGGAGTTTGATAATTCATTGAAAAGCTTCGGACTCGACAGGGAATTCTTTTCACCCTATACCCGTTGGGCAGGTGGTGTTTATTTTGAAGAGCGCTTTCTAAAAGATTCGCTTCAGGATGCGCAGAAGGTGTTTGCCATTCAAAACTTTAAGTCGAAAGCACAGGATTACTGGGCTGGATATTCATTTAAAATCTACGAAGGTGACTCAGAGGAAGAACGTACCACAAGGCTGGTAACGTCAGCGAGGTACTATCATCAACGATTTACAGAAGCTCCGCTGCCTCAATATGATACGATTCGTTTCTTTTCTGACCAGCGGTTGTATCTGGCAAGTGTGGGTTTAACATCACGCAAGTTCGTTCAGGATAAGTTCCTTTTTAACTATGATATCGTAGAGGATATACCTATTGGTAAGGTATACTCGCTTACGGTGGGTATGCAGGATAAAAATGGTGAGCACAGGGTATATACAGGCGCGCGTTATGCCTTTGGTAACTATTATGACTGGGGCTACCTTAGTACGAACTTAGAGGTTGGATCATTTTTCTATAAAGACAAAACCTATCAAACCGTTATGCGGATTGAAGGCCTTTACTTTACAAATATCCTCAACTGGGGCAAGTGGCGTTTCAGGCAGTTTATAAAGCCTTCAATAGTTTTTGGTGACAACAGGCTCGCTACCAATAATGACTTATTAAACCTAAACGGAGAAAACGGTATACAGGGCTTTGACAGCTATACGCTGCTTGGTACTAAAAAAGCACTGCTAACTTTGCAAACCCAAAGCTATTCTCCCTGGAACCTGTTCGGCTTTCGCCTTAACCCGTTTGTAAGCTACACAATGGGATTAATAGGGAATGAAGAGCATAAGCTGTATAACAGCAGGCTGTATAGTAAAATAGGGCTTGGCATACTTATTTACAATGACTACCTTGTGTTTAACAGTTTCCAGCTTTCGGTAGCATTTTATCCTACTATTCCTGATGCCGGCCGCGACTTGTTCCGTACCAATACCTTTAAAAATAATGATATTGCGCTGCCCAACTTCCAGGTGGCTAAGCCGGATATTGTATTGTACAGATAATCAGTTCTTAACGGTTAATGGCATGATTAGTGCATAATCATGAACTGTGAAAGTGATTATGAGAAGGAAAAATATATTATTTATGCTAGGTGCAGCTGCATTAATTGTTGTCGCTGCCTGCCAGGGCTGTTCAGGTATCAGTTCAGGATTTACAAAAGTGGCCGATGCTATTGTAAAACCTACTGCCCGCGAAGTATACGCCCGAAATTTTACTGATAATAAACAGATGTTGCAAAATTGGGAATCGGCCTATAAGGCTGCTGAAAATGATAGCTTGAAAGTTAACCTGCCTTATGGCGAAAAAGGTATTTTTAATCCTGATGAAAATTTTGTTTACAGCTATATTGTGTCGCTTCAGGAAGGGGAAAAGCTTACTATTGCAGTTCAGACTGACACAATACAGCAGGTATTTATAGATGTGTTTGATACTTCAGGAGCTTATAAACCGTTGGCAGCCAATAACGATTACGCTTCAGGTATTGAGTTTACACCCGATAAAGGTGGTACATTTAAAGTAGTTATTCAGCCTGAAATGGCTGCCGATAAGACATTTTTTATCGCCCTGAACAAAAAGCCGGTATACAGTTTTCCTGTTGCAGGCAAAGGTAATGGGGCTATAGGCAGTTTTTGGGGAGTAGATCGTGATGGCGGTAAACGCAGGCATGAAGGTATTGATATTTTTGCAAAAAAAGGTACGCCTGTAATCGCAGTTACAGATGGTACTGTGAGCTATACCGGTGAGCGTGGTATAGGCGGTAAGCAGGTTTGGCTTCGTGACGGCTTGTTTGGTAAATCATTATATTATGCCCACCTGGACGATTATGCGGTACAAAGCGGAGACCGGGTAAAAATGGGAGATACTTTGGGGTATGTAGGTAATACCGGAAATGCCCGCTTTACACCTCCGCATTTACATTTCGGGATATACAAAATCGGAGGCGCTGTAGATCCGCTGCCATATGTATATACAATACCCGAAATTGCTGCTAAACAGTTTCCAAGTAATTTTAAGTCCACGCAGGTTAAGGCAAGAGGCAAGGCCAACTTAAGGCAGGGACCAAGTACAGATATGCCTGTAACAGGCGGTATAGTTAGTAATGAACCGCTAATGGTGTTAGGTCAGAATAAAGACTGGCTTCATATAAGAACAACATCAGGACAAAAGGCTTTCCTTCATAAAAGCCTGGTAAAAATATAAGTGTGCAGCCCCGATAAAATCGGGGCTCTTTGTTTTTACAGTTCATCCTTAAAAATCTACAGTTCGGTAAAACACATTTTATCCGCTTTAATTATCTTTAGATATTTGTTCCATCAAAACAAAACAACAACCTTTTAAATTAAAAATTATGACACGACTTATTACAGCACTTGTATTTTTTGTTACATCGCTGGTTTCGGCACAATCGCAATACGATCAGGGTATGCAGAAAGCTTTTAAATTATGGGGCGAAGGAAAAAATAATGAGGCTTCTGCACTTTTTGAGCGTATTGCCTCGGCAGAAAAAAACAATTGGCTGCCTAATTATTATGTAGCGTTGGTAAACACTACTCAGGCGTTTCAGACAAAGGAAAAAGAAAAAATAAATGCCTTGCTTACTAAAGCGCAGGCTGCCCAGGACGCTGCTGCTATTATAGCGCCGAATGAACCTGAGCTTATGGTAATGCAGGCCATGATACATACTGCCTGGATAGCGTTTGACCCGATGACAAATGGTATGAAGCTTTCGCCTAAAGTAAGTGAGCTTTATGAAAAGGCAGCCAAAATTGCGCCCGACAATCCACGTGTAGTATTTTGCGAGGCTGAATTTGACATGGGTGGTGCTAAGTTTTTCGGGAGCGATATAAAGCCTATGTGTGCACAGGTGGAACGATCTATAAAATTGTTTGAGAACTTTAAGCCGGCTTCACCATACCATCCTAAATGGGGACTTGACAGGGCAAAGCAAACACTTGAAGAATGCAACAAAAAGTAATAAATGAATATAATAAGGCAAATAATAAAAGCAGTAGGCATAGGGCTTATAATTTTTATGGTGCTGTTCTTTATTGCACTTGCCCAGGGGCAGGACTTAAAGTGGAATCAAAACCTGTTGCTACAGTTCCTGTTCATAATGCTGTATTCGGTTATTCTGTATTTTGCCAATACCATTGTATTTGTGTTAACCGACAGATACTTTGGCCCGAGCAGGCTTTCGCCCAAGCGTTTACTGGTAGGTATTTCAGGTTCGTTTGTAGTTTCCGTATTCGTTATCTTTTTACTCAGGATACTGGAAGATGTGGTAATTGAAGGACGAACATTTGAACAGTTTTTTGCCGAAGAGCGTATATCCAATTATTACCTGGCAATGATAATTACCCTGATAATAACGTTCCTTGCACACGGATTTTACTTTTATAAAAAATATCAGGAAAACAGGGTAAAGGAACAGAAGATCATTGCAGGTACGGCATCAGCAAAATTTGAATCGCTTAAAAACCAGATAGACCCGCATTTCCTGTTCAACAGCCTTAATGTTCTGAGCTCGCTTATTGAGGAAAATCCTGACAATGCACAGCGGTTTACCACATCATTATCTAAAGTGTACCGCTATGTGCTGGAACAAAAAGATAAAGAATTAGTAAGTGTACAGGAGGAATTGGCTTTTGCCAAAACCTATATGAACCTGCTGAAGATGAGGTTTGAAAACAGCGTTTTTTATGAACAGCCGGAAACGCTCAGCAATCCTGATAATAAAGTAGTGCCGTTATCGCTGCAATTATTGTTGGAAAATACAATAAAGCACAACGTTGTAAGCCAAC
>JBQGDS010000175.1:0-2299 GCA_052039185.1 Flavobacterium sp. | reverse complement strand
CCTGTGATTTTCATACATTACAAAAAAGACGAAAACCTTGCTGCACAACTGGAAGATAATCACGATTTTAAAACACTCAAAAAAATAAGTGAAGGGTGGTATACAATAACCCAAAAAGAGGGACTTTACTATTTTAACGATCTTCGTTTTGGGCTGCTGAATACTGATCCTGAAAACCCGCAATTTGCTTTCAGTTATGTTTTTAAACCCAAAAACGGAACATTAAAAGCATACGAAGTACCAAAGCAAAAACGTGATGGTAAAAGGCTCATGATAAGCATATGGGAACGTATAAAGGGAAATTAAAAATAATTCCCCGCATTAAATACGGGGAATCATCAATTATAATTGGTTAGTCAGTTAGGATTTGTTAACCGGAACGTTTTCAATATCGTGGTGGTCGTAGCTAAATCCGCCTTTACCATTCCACTGATCATCAATAGCCATGTGTGCAGAGAAGTCTGCAAGATAGGCTCCAATTCCCGGTGGCGGTACGGTTTGCACATACTGTCCTTCAAGCGATACAACTTTAGTTACATTACCAAGACCTGTAGAACGGATAACACCTTTTACGTTTTTAATAATAATAGGTTTACCAAGCACAGCCTGTGTTATTTCCACAGTACCTGACACGCTGTTGGCTGATGGTACTACTACCAGTGAGAAATGCATAATTGGCGCTCCCGGCATACCTGCATTGCCCATAGTACCGTTTACAAGATACGCCCCGATTAGTTTGCTTGTTTTTTCTGCTGTTGCACTCATAATTAAAGTTTTAAAATTGGTTGGTTCTTACTCTCAGGCTTTTCAGATTACGCCCCTTTTTTAAGTGGAAAGGTCCACATACATAATGAGCTGTACAAGCATTAGGGGTCTTTACAATCATTATGCTTAAGGCGAAGTTAGAGAATAGACAGTACAGAAAACCGCGTAAAAACACCTGTTTTTACCATTACGACATAAAAAAACAGGCAGTGATAAATCACTGCCTGTTTACTATTATCTATTTAAAAACTATTTAACAACCAGCTTTTTAATTACTTCTTTACCTTCAATATTTATTTTTACAAGGTACATGCCTTCCGCAAGGTTATCTACATTAAATGTTGTTTCCCTTGTTTCTAAAATCTTTGTACCTATAAGGGAATAAACCTCAACTTTATCTATCTGTAACTGCCCTGATTCAATGTAAGCAATATTTGTTGCAGGGTTAGGATAAACCATTACCTGCCTGTTTAGCGAATGTTCGTCAACACTCATAGCACAGTTATTACCCACTACATAGTCAATGTACTTTGTAACCGACATTCCTCCTGCGTAGGCAAACTTAACGGCGTAGGTTATTGTAGCCCCCGGCGTTTGCCCCGTAAGTGTTTTAGAGAATGTTAGTCCGTTGCCCGTCATTTGCGTTTCACTGAAAGGCGACTGCCTCCATAAAAATGCAACTACGCCCTGCTTATCGGTATCAAGCAGTGTAAAGGTTACAGTAACATCATTACCTGTTGTTTCAAAACTATAGTCATATCCTGTTGTAAATGAGCCCTGTGTAGCATCAGCACTTGTGCCCGAACATCCTGCAGTAGCAGGAACCTCAAGTGTGGTAGCCTGTACTGTAAGAGGATTATTTGCTGCAGTGTTACCGGCTGCATCGGCTACGGTGATGCTGAAGTTATAAAGCGTTTCGGGTGTAAGGTTATTAATTACAACTGCCTGCTGCGTGCCTGATACTCCCGTAACAGTTGTTGTGTTTCCATTATAGGTTATGGTATAGGTAACGTTTCCTGAATTATCAGTTGCATTGAGCAGTAATTGTACTGAATTTGAAGTTACTGTACCTACTGATGCTGTAAAGCCTGTTGGCGCTTCAGTGTCAGGTATAGGTGCCGAACAATTTGTCCCTACTACATAGCTCACGTATTTAGTTACCGACATGCCGCCTGCGTAAGCAAACTTAACTGCATAGTTTATGGTAGTTCCGGCTGTTTGCCCGCTTACTGTTTTTGTAAATATATGTCCTGATACGTTATCCATCTGAGATTCAGCAAAAGGAGTTTGCTGCCAAAGGAATGCCACTACGCCGGTTTTATCGGTATCAAGCAGTTCGAATGTAATTTTCACAGTAGTGCCCACCGTTTCAAATGTAGATTTAAACCCGGTTGAAAATGCACCCTGCTGTGCTTCGTTCGATGTTTCGGTACACATCATTAATTGTGATACGTTTACGGTAACCGGCTGGCTTGTAGTTTGCCCTCCGCCATTATCAGTAGCTACGGCATTAAGCGTATGTGTACCTATTGCT
>JBQGDS010000174.1:0-3874 GCA_052039185.1 Flavobacterium sp. | reverse complement strand
AGGATAAGCCGCACCGGCTATTAACAATACAATCAGCGCGGCTATCTTTTTAAAATAATCCATTTATTACATTTTTTTCAGTACCCCGCTCCCGCTTGTAGCCGGTGTACCCGTACTTCCGCCGCCTTTAAGTTCGTTAAAAGCATTAAGCCAAAATTCAGGCGTGTGCAATGTATCACTGTGGTATGTGATAACCACAAAAGGTTTATTGTAATTAAAATCTACCGCAACAGGTACACCATCCTGAGTATATATATCTACATTATCAAGATCAAGAAGCACACTTTCAAAATTCATATCCGGATTGGTAAGCGGCGTGCCGTCATCTTTTGATCTTTTTATATTAACAACAAGGCCGTTTACATCATGATTTGAGATGTTTAAAAAGTAGTATTCGTAAAATTCTACTTCTAATTTTGGTAGTGAAATATCCAGTACACCCTGCCTGTTACTGTGAAAATACCCAAAGGCATTGTATACATCATAAACTTTAAATCTCTCCGTAGACATATTATTTGTGTTTATTGGTTACAGTTGTCAAAAATGAAAAAATTAAAGTAAAAAAAATATCCCCATTAATGGGGATATTTACCTATTTATTTTTAACAAAATTTTAATGATTTTCCTTAAGGTATTTTTTTAGCACAAACAATAATCCTATAAATATTAAAAATACAACCAATATCCATACACTGCCTTTATAATATTTTTTGTGTAAAGCAAGGTCTTTACGGTATACATATATCATTATTGAAGTGAAAAGCACAATGAAAAAAATGGCAAATGCCAGTTGTCCTGTGGTAAACATGTTGAAATCTTTTTGCAAAACTACGAATTTGCACTGCAATTTTCAGGTAATTTTAGGGCATAAATACCTTTTATCATGAAAAAACAACTCGACTCTGTAAAGCAGTTTCACAGTGCCTTTGGGCTTGGTATAAGCAATGTGCCAAAAGCCAGCCTGGGCGAAAATGTAAACCTGTTGCGGTATAACCTTATGAAGGAAGAAAATGAAGAATACCTGGAAGCCGTTAAAAATAATGACCTTGTAGAAATTGCCGATGCCCTTGGCGATATGCTTTATATACTATGCGGAACAATAATTGAACATGGACTTCAGCACAAGATAGAAGAAGTATTTGACGAAATACAGCGAAGCAACATGAGTAAACTGGGCGTTGACGGTAAGCCTTTATACCGTGAAGACGGCAAAGTAATGAAAGGCCCTAACTATTTTAAACCCGATTTCAGGGAAATACTGGAATATTAGAAAATAGTAAAAAGCCACAAGCCACAAATTTAAAACGATAGTCAGATCAGTGATAACTTGTGGCTTTTTACCATCAACTTATATCTTTACAGTCCAGCCAAAAGTATCTTCGGCTAGTTTGTATTGTATATTGGTAAGTTTTTCTTTTAT
Organism: Flavobacterium sp.; assembly: GCA_052039185.1. Classification (GTDB taxonomy): domain Bacteria; phylum Bacteroidota; class Bacteroidia; order Flavobacteriales; family Flavobacteriaceae; genus Flavobacterium. Next base: position 2,454 of record JBQGDS010000174.1, on the reverse strand, counting down.
CTCTAATGCCAGCGAGTTGTCAGGCTTTGGCAGGTCATAATACTTGTCTTTATAGGAGAAGCCCGAGATTGGGTTTACCACAGCAGCCGTACCCGCACCAAAAATCTCTTTAAGCGAGCCGTTTTCTGCAGCTTCAATAAGTTCAGAAACCAGTACCGGCCTAACCTCAACAGCAATATTCTCCTTATTTGCCAGTTCTATAATGCTTTTTCTCGTTACTCCATCCAGTATCCTTTCACTTGTAGGCGCTGTATACAGCGTATCGTTTATCCTGAAGAAAACATTCATTGTTCCTGCTTCTTCCAGCTTGGTATGTGTGGCATCGTCAGTCCATATTATTTGCTGGAAACCATGCTCATTGGCCAGCTTTGTAGGGTAAAACTGTGCTGAATAGTTTCCTGCCGCCTTGGCTGCGCCTATACCGCCGTTTGCCGCCCTGCTGTAATGTTCAGCTATAATTACTTTTACCTCGCCCGAATAGTATGATTTAGCTGGTGAAAGTATAATCATAAATCGATATTGAGTAGATGGCGCCGCTATTACGCCTGATCCTATTGCTATCATGAAAGGACGTATGTATAGCGAATTGCCCTTACCTTTTTTAACCCATTCTTTATCAATTGTAATAAGCTTTTTCATACCGTCAATAAAAATGTCTTCCGGCACTTCGGGCATTGCAAGCCTTACTGCAGACTTATTGAAACGGTCATGGTTTTGGTCCGGACGGAAAAGCCACACATCATTATGCTCATCCTTATACGCTTTCATACCTTCAAATATAGCCTGCCCGTAATGGAATACTTTAGCCGAAGGGTCAATCAAAAAAGGTTCATAAGGTTTAATTACGGGTTGTTCCCAGGTTCCGTTCCTGTAGTCGCATATCAGCATGTGGTCGGTAAAAGTATTCCCGAACGTCAGGTTTTCAAAATCAACCGAATCTATTTTAGAATTTTCGGCCCTGATTATACTGATATTACTATTGTTGTCAGTGTTCATTATTAATGGTTAGTAGGGTTGTGTATAGCAAATTTAACTAAAAAAAGTCCTCTTGAAGGAGTAGACTTAAAATAAAACACAGCCAGAAAATAAATGGCTGAATGAAAGCAATATAAAACGACGCTTTTTTTTGAGGTTTGGGTTTTCTGTATAACTTTGCTATCCAAATCAAATAATATTTTTCTGTCATGAAAAAAACATTAATAATTGCATCAGCAATACTTTCAATTGTAGCTTGTAACAATAAAAAAGAAACTACGGTTGAAAGTGAAAGTACAGTAATTGAAACTAAAGGGGACACTGTACAGATTGATACCGACACTGTATCGGCTGTAACACCTGAAGCTACACCTGCTCCTGAAGCCCCGGTTGTTACCGAAACTTCCGAAAAAGAAGTGAAGGCTGTTCCTCCTAAAGAAGATGTGAAAATTGAATACAAACCTTTTGGTTCTAAGATAACTGCAGATAATGCACTTACACAAGCGCAAATGCTTCAGAAATACAAAAACCTTAAACCGGGCGATACGCTTAATATTAAATTCAAATCTAAAATAAAAGACGTTTGCCAGAAAAAAGGCTGCTGGATGGCGCTTGAACTTCCTGGAGGTAAAGAATCGTTTGTTAAGTTTAAGGACTATGCTTTCTTTGTACCACTTAACGCTGCAGAATCTGAGGCGGTTATAAGCGGTAAGGCTTTTGTAAGCGAAACATCGGTAGCACAGCTTAGGCATTACGCCAAAGACGGCGGGCAGAGCGAAGCGGATATAGCTAAAATAACTGAGCCTAAAGTAGAATATAAATTTATGGCCGACGGCGTACTGATTAGCAAATAATGAAGAGAATTGCACTACTGCTTACCTCGTGTATTGTTTTGGCAACAGCATGCCGCAAGGAAGCCGAAGCACCTAAAGCTGAAACTCCGGCTCCTGTAAAGCAGGATAAAAAGGAGAAAGAGTTTGTTATGTACGAAATGTCAGAAATGGCAGCCCTGATGGAGCAGATGTATGTAGACAATCAAAGGCTTAAGGAACGTATTAAAAGCGGTGATACCATAGGCACGTTCCCAAAGCACATACTTAAAATACACAGTTCGGTAATGACCGACCCTTCTGAAAACGATGCGTATTTTAAAGAACATGCAGGTAAGTTTATCATGGCGCAAAAGCTGATTTATACCGACAGTGTAAATGCCAAAAAGCATTTTAATGACGCGGTAGCAGCCTGTGTAAAATGCCATGAAGGCAAGTGCGAAGGCCCTATACCAAGAATTAAAAAACTTTACATTAAATAATTATGAAGCCTGCTATACAGCAGGCTTTTTTATTTTGTATGCACAGCTATAAACAATAACTTTGCTGTAATGAAAAGGGAGATTATTATTACCAGCGACGGTTCGGCAACCATACACCTGCCGGAAATGAAGGAAAGTTACCATTCTAAATTTGGCGCTATACAGGA
>JBQGDS010000173.1:0-8143 GCA_052039185.1 Flavobacterium sp. | reverse complement strand
TGATGTATATAGCCTGCGTGAACACCTTAATGAAAAATTTGACGTTGTTTTTACCAGCTACGGTACTATAGGCTGGCTTCCTGATCTTGATAAATGGGCAGGCGTAATTAAACATTTCCTTAAACCGGGAGGACAGTTTGTATTTGCAGAATTTCATCCTGTAGTGTGGATGTTTGATTATAATTTTGAAAAGGTAGCTTATAATTATTTTAAGGACGAAGCAATTATAGAAACAGAATCAGGTACTTATGCGGACAACTCGGCTCCGATAGTTAATGAAACTGTATCATGGAATCACAGTATTGGTGAAGTAATGGGCAGCCTGCTGGCACAAGAGCTTGAGATTACCGCTTTTAACGAATATGACTATTCGCCATACAATTGTTTTAACAATACGGTAGAATTTGAACCGGGAAAATTCAGGATTCAGCAACACGGAAACAAGCTACCAATGGTATATTCAATTAAGGCAATAAGGAAAACACAAAACAGTTAATATTATTTTTACACAATAAAAAATAAGAAAAAATGGAAAGCTTATTCGACCCGAAAGGAAATCAAAATATAATAAACAGGATTGAGCAGCTTACGCCTATAACATTATCCCAATGGGGAAAGATGACGGTAAGCCAAATGTTGCTCCACTGCCAGCAGCCTATAAAAGTAGCGTTTGGCACATTGCAATTGAAGCCAAACTGGATGCTGAAATTACTGTTTGGAAAAACAGCAAAAAAACAGGTACTTGCCCCAGGCACTTTCCGAAGGGATACGCCTACAGTCAAAGAATTCCGTATAACACACGAACCTGATTTTGAACAGGCAAAACAAGAACTTATAGCGCTTATTACCGACTTTAAAAAAGGCCCTGTAGTCATTAAAAACAGCAAACATCCATTTTTCGGTGAGCTTACAGCTGAAGAATGGGACCAGATGCAATGGAAGCACCTCGATCACCATTTACGCCAGTTTGGCGTATAAAAAATGCCGGCTCTCAGCCGGCATTTTTTATTGCAATAGTTAGCTTAATTTTTAAGCCTTGCTTTAATCTCTTTCGCTTTTTCAGGCATATCAAGCGCCTGATAAACACCTGCCGCTACTGATATAGCATATTCATTGTTAGGTTCTACAGCCAGTGCCTTCTCAAAATAAGGTAACGCCTTCCTGAACATAGCATTACGCTGCTGTTTCAGCTCCTCGTAACGCTTATCACTCTTAGTGTTATTCATTTCGGTTACAATCTTCTCATCATCAGCCATTGTTAGTATACCCATATTTACGTTAGCATTAACGTGTTTAGGATTTATAGCTAAGGCTTTTTCATAATTTGCTTTAGCTTCTGCAGGGTTTGTTTCGCTGCTTACTACACCAAGATTATAAAACAGGTCAGCATTTGTTGGGTTCTTCTGTACTGCTTCACTAATCAGCTTTTTGTACATATCCATATCTTTCGTTTTAAGATACAGGTCAGCTTCAGCAATCAGTAATGATATATCATTAGGGTTGGCTTTACGCGCGTTAGACATAGCTGCTTTAGCTTTATCAATCTCACCCTTATGGCTATATATCAGCGCTATATTCTTAACAATATCTCCTTTTAATGAAGGTAGCTTCTCATCCTTAGGCTCACTGTGCAGCTTTTGCTGAACCGATATATCTCTAACTGACTTGCTTGGAAAATATTCCCTTTGTCCAGTCTGTACATTTTTAGCAGAGTAGTTTGTGCCTTCTCCTGTAAAACCAATTTTATCAAGTTCAAGATAATACTCCAATGCAGTATCATAATCCTTCGCATTTACAGCGTAAACAGCAGCATTATAAAGCATGCTTTGGTCTTTAGGATCAATTAAATAAGCCATGTGATAATAACCCGCTGCTTCTTTAAATGATTTCTGTTGGCCTAATTGCTGTGCAACACCGGTCGCAAGAGTTTTCACTTGTGGGTAAATCTCTTCCTGAATTTCCTTTGTATACTTCTTTTTCTTATCGTTCTTTTCAAGCTCTATAACCTTGTTGAAGTTTACTACAGCATCAGATACAGATTGTTTTGCTGTGGCAGGGTTCATCATAACCCCCATAAAAGCATATATACCTTTATAATAAGCAAACTCAATATTCTGCTCATTTGTTGCACTACCCATAAGCGGTTCAGCTTTATCTAAAAGCGCCTTAAAATCCTGTATATCCTTAGGTGTAGGCATAGCTTCCTTCTCTGCAATTTTCCTTAGAGCTTTTAGCTCATCTTTTTGGGCTGAAGCACTAAGGGCTACAAGTAAGGCAACTGCAATTGCGTACTTTTTCATAATCAATATATTTAAGTTATTCCTGGTTTTCTTCATTTTCGGCAATATCGCCTTCTTCCTGTGAAATGTAACCTGTTACGCCATTTTCAGCATTATGTTCAGCAATTTCTTCAATAGCCTCCTCAACAGCCTCTTCCTCACGCATTACTTTTGTTACCGCAGCTATGGAGTCATTACCTTTAATATTTATAAGGCGTACACCCTGAGTAGCACGACCCATTACGCGAAGGTCAGATACTTCCATCCTTATAGTAAGGCCTGATTTATTAATGATCATAAGGTCATCAGCATCAGTCACACTATTAATAGAAACAAGATTACCGGTTTTATCTGTAATATTAAGCGTTTTCACACCTTTACCACCACGGTTGGTAATACGGTAATCTTCGAGGCTTGAACGCTTGCCATATCCTTTTTCTGATACTACAAGTATTTCGCTGTTCATGTCATTTACAGAAACCATGCCGATTACCTCATCATTATCATCCTGAAGGGTAATACCGCGTACTCCTGAAGCGCTACGGCCCATAGGACGGGTCTTGCCTTCTTCAAAACGAACCAGCTTACCTGATTTAACCGCTATAAGCACCTGGCTTTCGCCTGTAGTAAGTTTAGCTTCAAGCAGCTCGTCGTCTTCACGTATGGTTATAGCGGCAATACCGTTAAGCCTTGGGCGTGAGTATTGCTCCAGCAGGGTTTTCTTAACGATACCCTTTTTTGTAGCCATAATAACATAGTGGTTATTTATGTAGTCCTGGTCTTTAAGATCCTGCGTACAGATAAATGCTTTTACCTTATCATCATTCTCTATATTAATAAGGTTTTGTATTGCACGGCCTTTACTGGTCTTGCTGCCTTCCGGAATTTCGTAAACACGCATCCAGAAACACTTACCTTTTTGGGTAAAGAACAGCATATACTGGTGGTTAGTGGCAACAAATAAGTGCTCAAGGAAATCCTGATCACGGGTTGCCACGCCTTTCTGTCCTACACCTCCCCTGTTCTGTGTTTTATACTCTGATAATGGAGTGCGCTTAATGTAACCCGCATGAGATATAGTAATAACTACACTCTCATCTGCAATAAGGTCTTCAATACTTACATCGCCTCCTGAATACTCAATCTGAGAGCGGCGTACATCACCATATTTATCCCTGATTTCAATAAGCTCCTGCTTAATCAGTTCCATCCTGAGCTCTTTGCTTTCCAAAAGGGCTTTTAATTCAGCAATCAGTTTCATGATTTCCTCATACTCTGCCCTTAGCTTATCCTGCTCAAGACCTGTAAGCTGCCTAAGGCGCATCTCAACAATAGCACGCGCCTGTATTTCAGAAAGGTTAAAACGCTCAATTAATTTTCCGCGTGCCTCTTCACCATCTTTAGATGAACGTATAAGCTGGATTACCTCATCAATATTATCTGATGCGATAATTAATCCTTCTAATATGTGGGCCCTTTCTTCAGCTTTACGAAGATCAAACTTTGTCCTGCGTACTACTACATCATGCCTGTGCTCTACAAAGTAATGAATAAGGTCTTTCAGGTTAAGCATTTGTGGCCTGCCATCAACAAGTGCAATATTGTTTACACTGAATGACGATTGCAGCTGGGTATATTTATAAAGCGTGTTAAGCACCACATTAGGTACAGCTTCGCGCTTCAGTATATATACTATACGCATACCATTCCTGTCCGATTCGTCACGGATGTTGGCAATGCCTTCAATTTTCTTTTCATTTACCAGTTCAGCCGTACGCTTAATCATTTCGGCTTTATTTACTTGGTAAGGTATTTCGGTAACTACGATAGATTCACGTCCGTCAACTTCTTCAAAATTAGCCTTGGCCCGCATAACAATCCTGCCACGGCCAGTTTTAAAAGCTTCACGCACGCCTTCATAACCATATATAACACCTCCGGTAGGGAAATCAGGCGCTTTTACATAGTTCATCAGCTCATCTATCTCAACATCGTTATTATCAATATAAGCAAGCGTACCATTTACAACCTCTGTAAGGTTATGAGGAGGCATATTGGTAGCCATACCTACTGCAATACCCGAAGCTCCGTTTACCAAAAGGTTAGGAACGCGTGTAGGCATTACGGTTGGCTCCTCAAGGGTATCGTCAAAATTTAACTGGAAATCTACTGTTTCTTTATCTAGGTCGGCCATAATATCTTCCGATATCTTTTGCAGCCTTGCCTCAGTATAACGCATTGCAGCCGGGCTGTCGCCATCTATAGAGCCGAAGTTACCCTGCCCGTCAACAAGCAGGTAGCGAAGGCTCCAGTCCTGCGCCATACGAACCATAGCATCATAAACCGATGAGTCGCCGTGGGGGTGGTACTTACCTAATACCTCACCTACAATCCTTGCTGATTTTTTGTGGGCCCTGTTAGAAAGGACGCCCAATTCATACATTCCATAAAGTACTCTCCTGTGTACCGGTTTCAAGCCATCTCTAACATCCGGCAGCGCCCTGGACACGATTACCGACATTGAATAGTCAATGTAGGCTGATTTCATCTGGTCCTCGATGTTAATAGGAATTAACTTTTCTCCTTCTGACATAAGCAGTTATATTAAAATATTATTTTAGTTACAAAACGTGCCAATATACGGAATTTAATCAGGATAGGAAATCAAGGGAATTAAAAAATTTTACGTTTTATTAACAGCTTTCACATCGGTTATCTTGATAAACAAATCATAAATATTTTCCTGCTTTAATATTTTTTTTGTCAATTAGCTGTCAGTACTTTTTAAAGGGTATGGTTTTTGCAAAATCCTTTATAAATACGTAAATTTACCTTATCACAATTTCAAGAATATGGATGATAATTTTTCACCAAGGGTCAAGGATGTAATCACCTACAGTAAGGAGGAAGCTCTTCGCTTAGGCCACGACTTTATTGGTACGGAACATTTAATGTTGGGGATTTTGAGGGACGGTAACGGAAAGGCCATATCCATACTGAATACCATTTCGGTAGACCTTGACCATTTAAGGAGAAAAGTTGAAATACTAAGCCCGGCCAACCCTAATGCTGAGCGTAATAATGAAAAGAAAAACCTTCATCTTACGCGCCAGGCCGAGCGGGCATTAAGGACCACATTCCTGGAGGCCAAAGTATTCCAGAGCACTTCTATAAGCACTGCGCACCTGCTGCTTTGCATACTGCGCAATGAGAACGACCCTACCACAAAGTTGCTCAACAAGATGAAAATTGATTACGAAACAGTAAAAGAACAATTTATCAGTATGACATCAAACGAAGAAGACTACATGGAAAACCTGCCAAAGGCAGAGTCATCATACAACGATGATGCAGGACAAGATGACAGTATGCGCGAAAGCAGCTTCAATAATCCTGCTTCCGGCAATAAAGCGAACAAAAAGTCGAAAACACCCGTACTGGATAACTTTGGGCGCGACCTTACAGAACTTGCCGAAGAAGGCAAATTAGACCCTGTAGTGGGCCGTGAAAAAGAAATTGAGCGCGTATCGCAGATACTTAGCCGAAGGAAAAAGAACAACCCGCTCCTTATAGGAGAACCGGGCGTAGGTAAATCAGCTATCGCCGAAGGGCTTGCCCTGCGTATCATCCAGAAAAAAGTATCGCGTATTTTATTCAACAAGCGCGTGGTGACCCTTGACCTTGCCAGCCTGGTTGCCGGTACAAAATACCGCGGCCAGTTTGAAGAGCGAATGAAAGCCGTTATGAACGAGCTTGAAAAAAATACCGACATCATCCTTTTTATAGATGAGATACATACAATTGTAGGGGCAGGCGGCGCTACAGGCTCGCTTGATGCCAGCAATATGTTTAAACCTGCTCTTGCACGAGGTGAGATACAATGTATTGGCGCAACTACGCTTGACGAATACCGCCAGTATATTGAAAAAGACGGAGCACTTGAAAGGCGTTTCCAGACAGTTATAGTTGAACCTCCTTCTGTAGAGGAAACTATTACTATCCTGAATAACATAAAGAATAAGTATGAAGACCATCACAATGTAAATTATACACCTGAAGCTATTGAGGCCTGTGTGAAGCTTACCAACCGCTACATGAGCGAGCGCTTCCTTCCAGACAAGGCTATTGATGCACTTGACGAGGCTGGTTCACGCGTACACATTACTAATATTGATGTACCTAAGCAGATACTTGACCTGGAAAGGCAGCTGGAAGAAGTGCGTGAGCATAAAAACAATGTAGTTAAAAAACAGAAGTACGAAGAAGCAGCTAAGCTTCGTGATGATGAGAAACGTATAGAAAAAGACCTTGCCATAGCCCAGGAGCAATGGGAAGAAGATTCTAAAAATAACCGCGTTACCGTTACCGAAGATAATGTTGCCGATGTGGTAAGCATGATGACAGGCATTCCTGTTAACCGTATTGCCCAGACAGAAAGCAACAAGCTAAGCAAACTGCCTGAACTTATTAAAAGTAAGCTGATTGGCCAGAATGATGCTGTTGATAAAATTGCAAAATCAATTCAGCGTAACCGTGCGGGGCTTAAGGATCCTAATAAACCTATCGGGTCATTTATTTTCCTTGGTCAGACAGGTGTAGGTAAAACACAGCTGGCTAAAATTATTGCCCGTGAACTTTTTGACTCGGAAGATGCGCTGGTACGTATTGACATGAGCGAATACATGGAAAAATTCGCCATATCACGCCTTGTAGGTGCGCCTCCGGGATACGTTGGGTATGAAGAAGGTGGGCAGCTTACCGAAAAAGTAAGAAGAAAACCATACTGTGTGGTATTGCTGGACGAGATTGAGAAAGCACACCCTGATGTATTCAATATGTTACTACAGGTGCTTGACGACGGTTATTTAACTGATAGCTTAGGGCGTAAAATTGATTTCCGGAAGACAATCATAATCATGACTTCTAATGTTGGTGCAAGGCAGCTTAAAGACTTTGGCCAGGGTGTAGGTTTTGGTACATCTGCCAAAAAGGCACAGGCTGACGAGTATTCTAAAGGTGTTATTGAAGCTGCACTTAAGAAAACCTTCGCTCCGGAATTCATCAATAGGATAGACGATATTATCGTATTCAATCCTCTTGAAAAAGAAGATATTGATAAGATCATTATGATTGAGCTTGAAAAGCTTTATGCAAGGATAAAAGACCTTGGCTATAATATTTCACTTTCTGAAAAAGCCACGAATTTTATTGCTGAAAAAGGCTTTGACAAACAGTATGGTGCAAGGCCGCTGAAAAGGGCTATCCAGAAATATGTGGAAGATGCACTTGCTGAAGAAATCATTACCTCTAAAATTTCAAGTGGCGATGAAATTCACATGGATCTGGAAGATGGCGCAAGCGAACTTTCTGTAAGCATTAAAAAAGCTGAAAATCCTACAGCTGAATAAGTTGATTGAAATTAATCTATAAAATCCCCATACTCGAGTATGGGGATTTTTTTTATGAATATACTTCATTATTATATTCTAAAATTTTATTTAAAAATAAAGCCCTATTTATTCTTACAAATAAAAAAAGTAGTACTTTAGAATTGTAATAACTAGTACAGAAATGCAGGAAAAAGTAATTGTAGGAAGCGAAGAATGGTGCGCGTTTCCTCATCTGGGCATACCTACCATCAAAGCACGTGTAGATTCGGGCGCTAAAACATCGGCACTACACGCTGTGAACATTACACCTTTTGAAAAAGATGGTGAAAACTGGGTAAAGTTTGATATTAACCCTATACAAAACAATACAAAAACGGTTATACACTGCCAGGCTCCGCTTGTAGATAAAAGAATAGTAAAAAGCTCCAGCGGTTTCAGGGAACAACGCTATGTAATAAAAACCGAGATACAGGT
>JBQGDS010000172.1:0-9882 GCA_052039185.1 Flavobacterium sp. | reverse complement strand
TTTTGATGATCCTGCCACAAGCAAACTGCTCATTTTAGTATCTGACGGGGAAGACCATGGCGAAGGCAGCGAAGAAACTGCCGAAAAAGCCAGGGAAAAAGGCATCAAGATAATTACTGTGGGCGTAGGTACCGAAAAAGGCGGGCCAATCCCTATAAAACGCAACGGTGTTACCGAAAGCTTTAAGCGCGATAACAGTGGCGAGGTAGTGGTTACCAAGCTATATCCTGATGCGCTTAAAACTATAGCAGCGCGCACCAAAGGTGGGTATGTAAACGGAAATAATACCCGTGAAGTAACCAACTACGTTAAGAATGCCCTGCAGAATATTGAAAAGACAGAATTTGAATCGAAACAGGTAGCTACCTATGAGGCACAATACCAATGGTTTTTGGGCGCGGCTTTGCTGTTGCTATTTATAGATATTTTCCTGCTGGAAAGAAAAACGGCCTGGATAAGGAAACTGAACCTGTTTAATGAAAAAGAATAAATGAAGACAGCACTTACATATACATTGCTTTTGCTTTCGGCTTTTGCCTTTTCCCAACAGAAAGACAAGTACCTGCCGAAAGGAAACCGCGCTTTCAGCAATAAGGAATATGCGGAGGCAGAGGCTGATTACAGGATATCGCAATCCAAATCGCCTACCAATGCCCGGGCATCATACAATCTTGGCAATGCCATTTACATGCAGAACCATACTGCCGAGGCTATGTATGGCTATTCGAAAGCCATTGAAAATGCCAAGACTAAGCCCGAAAAGCACATGGCTTACCATAACATGGGTAATGCGCTCATGAAGGAAAAGAACTACCAGGCAGCCGTTGAAGCCTATAAAAATGCTTTGCGCAATAACCCGCTTGATGATGAAACAAGGTATAACTATGCCCTGGCTAAAAAAATGCTGAAAGACAATCCGCCACCTCCTCCGGAAAAGAACAAGGACGACAAGGATAAAAACAAGGATAAGGATAACAAGAACCAGCAGCCTAATGACCCTAAAGACCAAAAGGACAAGGGAGGCGATAAGGATAAAGATAAAAAAGACAAGGATAAAGGCGACCAGAAAGATAAAGGCGATAATAAGCAGAACGATAAGGGCGATAACGGTAAGGATAAGAAAGACGACCAGGGACAGGGAGATAAGCCGCAACAGTCTCAGGCAAGCCCGTCTAAACAGCGTCTGGAGAACCTGCTGGACGCCATGAATAACGAAGAGAAAAAAGTACAGGACAAGCTGAACAAAGCGAAAGAAAAGGCAAGGCCTGTACGACAGGAAAAAGACTGGTAACAATTAACACATTAGGTATACTAATTGTAGATTTTAAATTTGCAGTATAGCGGTACAAACATGAAAAAATACATCTTACTGTTATTGTTATGTATACAGGGGCTCGTTTATGCCCAGGTAGAGTTTAAGGCGGTGCCCAGCAAAACAAAGTTGGGCATTAATGAACGCCTGCGCGTAGAATTTACCATGTCAGAAGACGGGGATAATTTCCGTGCACCTGCTTTCCAGGGGTTTCAGGTTTCAGGCCCAAGCCAGATGATAAGCAATTCATGGATCAACGGAAAGCGTTCTTTCAGTAAAACATACACTTACCTTTTAACTCCAACTGCCAAGGGCACATTTACCATTGGGCAGGCAAGTATTGAGATTGAAGGTAAAACCTACAAAACCTCTCCATTTAAGGTTACGGTTACAGCTGCAGTACAGCTGCAGGAACCATCTAACCCTTATGCACCGCAGCAGCCACAGGATGTGGGAGACGGCATTCATCTTGTAGCAGAGGTCAGCAAAACCAATCCGTATGTAAATGAACCGGTAACTGTGGTATACAAACTGTATGTGAGCCGTAACATAGGCGTGCGTGACAGTAGGGAAGTTGACAGTCCGCAGTATAATGATTTCTGGAGCCAGAGTATAGATATTAAAGATTTCCAGGTACAAAACGGCAAGTATGAAGGTAAAGATTATCGTTATCTTGTACTGCGCAAAACCATATTATACCCCCAAAAAAGTGGTACGCTCGAAATTGAGCCTTTGTCGCTGCAATTGAGCCTGGAGGTTCCAACGGGCAGGTATGATTTCTTCGGACAGCCTTTTATTACTACAACTAATAAAGTGGTTTCGGCCGGTAAAAAGAGCATACGTGTAAAACCGCTACCGGAGAATGGAAAACCTGCTGACTTTACAGGAGCTGTTGGTAAGTTTGACTTTAAGGTAACACCATCAAAAACATCGCTTGCCGCAGGCGAATCATTACAGCTCAATGTTTCGGTTTCAGGAAAAGGAAACCTGAAATTATTTACGCTGCCTAAACCTGTTGTGCCTGCCGCTCTTGAAATGTATGACCCTGAGCATAAAGAAAATGTAAGTACACCGCTAACCGGTATGCAGGGAAGTATTTCAGACACGTATACTATTGTTCCGCAGAATAAAGGAAAATATCCGATACGGCCAATGTCGTTCTCGTATTTTGACCTCGCTTCAGGTACTTATAAAACCATTACTACTAAAGAGATAATGATCGATGTGCAGGGTGGCCCTGTAGCATCGGCAGATAAAGACGCTCCTGTTTCTCAAAAGCAAAAGGTAGAGGCAGGCGAGCAGTTCCGATTTATCAGCCTGGAAACATCGGTTAAGCCAATGGGACGTGAAGATTTCCTTGGCTCAGGACTTTTCTATGCGCTACTGGCGTTACCATTTGTCCTTATACCAGTGGTTATTCTTGTAAAAAAGAAAAAACAGGCGTATGATAGTGACGTTACCGGAAGTAAAATCCGCCAAAACAACAGGCTTGCTAAAAAATATCTTTCGGAGGCTAAAAAACATCTGGGCAACAAAGAGCCGTTTTATGTGGCACTGGAAAAAGCATTGCATAATTTCCTGAAGGCCAAGCTGAATATTGAAACCTCAGAAATGAGTAAGGAGAGAATACAGGAACTGCTACTAACAAGAAAAGCATCAGAAAATACTGTGCGGGATTTTATCCGTATTATGGATAACTGTGAGTTTGCCCGTTATGCGCCATCATCTGACAGCGCTATGCAACAGGATTATGATAATGCCGTAACAGTAATAACCGCTTTGGAAAAACAGATATGAAACTAATGAAAAATATAGCATACATACTACTGTTTTTAACGCAATTATCATTTGCACAAAGTGCTTTTGATAGAGGTAATGAGCTGTACCGTAAAGGACAGTATGAAGCTGCCGCAAAAGAATATAAGACTATATTGAAGGGCAAAAAAGAATCAGCGGAGGTATATTTCAACCTGGGCAATGCCTATTATAAACTGGGCAGGATCGCTCCCGCTATTTATAACTTTGAAAAAGCGTTATTGCTTGACCCAAATAATAAAGATGTAAAAACCAATCTTGGGTTTGCACAGCGCATGGCCATTGATGATATTAAGGCAGCGCCTAAAACAGGCATTTCTAAAATACTATACAACCGCGCCGGTGCCTACCATTATGATACATGGGCTTGGGTTGCCGTGGCAATGGCTGCAGGAACATTATTGCTGTTTATAGGCTATTACCTTTCAGGCACAACGCTTTTTAAACGAATTTTCTTTGTGGGTATGTGTTTCTCAGTACTGTTAATGTGCATTAGCATAGTATTTGGATTCTTTGTTAGGTCAGAGGCTTCTAAAGACCGTCCTGCAATTGTATTTAGCGAAGTTACAGCAGTAAAAGCCGAACCGGATAATAGCAGTGCCGACGCATTCATACTTCATGAAGGCACCAAAGTAAATGTGATTGACTCCCTCGAGAACTGGAAGAAGATAGAACTGGCTGATGATACCACCGGGTGGATTGAAAAAGATGCCATTAAAGAATTAAAATAATCCTTTCTTACGCAACAAAAAAAGGCCCTCTTTTGGAGGGCCTTTTTACTAAATACTAAACTAAACCTATTTAATCATGAATATCACTATTGCCTGTTAACCGGCAGTTATATCACAATTATATATAAGACGCTTAAAAAAGTAAAAGGTTGCGTGACAAAACAAAAAAACCGCTTCTTTTTGTAAGAAGCGGCTTGTTATAAAGTTTATCCGGGATTACAAATCGAAACGAATACCTTGTGCAAGAGGAAGCTCACTACCATAGTTAATGGTGTTGGTCTGCCTTCTCATATATGCTTTCCATGAGTCAGATCCGCTTTCGCGTCCGCCTCCGGTTTCTTTTTCACCACCAAATGCACCGCCAATCTCAGCGCCTGATGTACCAATATTCACATTCGCAATACCACAGTCAGAACCTGCCTGGCTAAGGAAAAGCTCCATCTCTCTCATATTATTGGTAAATATTGAAGAAGAAAGACCCTGCGGCACACCATTCTGCATATCAATAGCTTCCTGGATTGTGCTGTACTTCATTACATAAAGTATAGGTGCAAACGTTTCTTCCTGTACAATGTGGTAATGGTTTTCAGCTTCAATAATACATGGCTTCACGTAGCATCCGCTTTCATAGCCTTCACCTTCCATAACGCCACCATCAACCACAATCTTACCACCTTCGGCTTTTGCTTTCTCAATAGCATTCAGGTAATCCTGTACAGCACCTTTGTCAATAAGCGGGCCTACATGGTTATTGCTGTCAAGCGGATTGCCAATTTTAAGCTGGCCGTAAGCATTTTTAAGCACTTCAAGTGTTTTGTTATATATGCTGTCATGCACAATCAGCCTGCGCGTTGTAGTACAACGCTGTCCGGCAGTACCTACAGCGCCAAATACAGCGCCTACAAGTACCATGTTTATATCGGCATGTTCTGATACAATAATAGCATTATTACCACCCAGCTCAAGGATAGTGTTGCCAAAACGCTCTGCAACAGTTTTAGATACGTGGCGGCCTATTCTTGTAGAACCTGTAAACGATACAAGAGGGATACGCTTATCATTATTGATAAGGTCTCCACTTTCGTTACCTACTACAAGGCAGCTTACGCCTTCCGGCACATTATTTCTTTCAAGTACGGTTTTTATTATGTTTTGGCATGCTACTGCACAAAGTGGCGTTTTAGAGCTTGGCTTCCAAATACAAACGTCGCCACATACCCATGCAATCATAGCGTTCCAGCTCCACACCGCTACCGGGAAGTTAAATGCTGATATGATACCCACAATACCCATTGGGTGCCACTGCTCATACATACGGTGCATAGGCCTTTCGCTATGCATGGTAAGGCCATACAACTGGCGTGATAAACCTACAGCAAAATCGCAGATGTCAATCATTTCCTGAACCTCGCCAAGGCCTTCCTGAAGGCTTTTACCCATTTCGTAAGAAACAAGCTGCCCAAGAGGCTCTTTAAACTTGCGAAGCTCATCACCCATCTGGCGTACAATTTCGCCACGCTTAGGTGCCGGAACAAGCCTCCATGTTTTAAAAGCTTCTTCAGCTTTGCTCATTGCAGTTTCATAATCTTCTTTGGTAGAAGCTTTTACTTTGGCTATAAGCGTACCGTCAACCGGTGAGTATGATTCTATTATTTTACCATTTGCAAAATTTTTGCTTCCGGTAGATGTACCTTCATTAATTTCCCTGATACCTAACTTTGATAGTGCATCCTGGATACCAAACTGATCTGTAAGTGTTGCCATCTTAACTTATTTGTAGTTTATTGTTATATTCTACAAAGATATATGTTTTTTACGTTATTGATAATTTATAGGAGGTTAAGTGAGTGTTGAGTAACTATAATGCAAATTTTATAGCGTCTTGAAAGCCTTTTGAAATCAAGATTGCAACTACAACGTATATCTCGGATCGGTTTCCATAACGTGCCCGCATTTATCGCAGGTACGCAATTCTTCCGAATTATAGAAATGCTGATAGTGTGGCAGGAAATCCTTTTCTATATCATGCAGTTCAAAAAATACTTCGTGCAGCTTATGATTACAGTTATCACAAAACCACAGCAAGCCATCGGTAAAGCCCTTGCCTGCCCTTTTACGCTCAACAACAAGACCTATAGAACCTTCGCTTCTTACAGGTGAATGTGGTACTTTACCCGGATGCAGGTACATATCGCCTGCATTAAGTTCCATTTCCTGTCGCTCATTATCTTGCTGTATTATAACTTTAATTGTCCCTTTAAGCTGGTAGAACAGTTCTTCGGTTTCATTGTAATGATAATCCTTCCTTGCGTTAGGCCCTCCCACTACCATCACGATATAATCGTCCGACTCGCGGTACAGGTTTTTGTTAGCTACCGGCGGTTTAAGCAGGTGCTTGTTCTCATCTATCCATTTATTCAGGTTGAAGGGTTTCATTACAGCCATAATGCATATTTTAAAAAATCAGTACTAAGGTAAAAATAAAAAAGGTTAGCCGCTGCTAACCTTTTAATATTATTTGTGTTCCTTAATAAGATATATATATACCGGGAAGTGGTCACTAAACCCTACTTCTCCCCTTCCGCTCCTTAGTGGGTAGCCTTTATACTGCCCTGAGGTTTGGGTAAGGAATGGCTTGTTGTATACCGCGGCTTTCCAGAAACGGAATGAGCTGTACTCTTTTCGTATAAGAGGCTCGGTCATTATTATCTGGTCAAACAGGTCCCATGCGTCACGGTATGCCAGTGAGCCGATACCCTTGTTAGCCATTTCTTCCATAGGGTTAAAAATTCCGCCTTTTTGTACTTCATCTTTCTTTCCTTTAGCACCAAGCACCTTTTTAATACTATTGTTATAAGGCCCGTCGTTAAGGTCACCCATTGTGATTACCTTAGCATCAGGATTAATCCTATATAATGAGTCAATTATTTTTTTATTGAGCGCTGCGGCAGCCTCACGGAAAGGGCTGCTACGTTTTTCGCCACCCGAACGTGATGGCCAGTGGTTTACAATAAAGCTGATTTCCTCACCATCAAGAAGGCCGGTTACAAGCAGCTGGTCACGCGTGTAAAGTACCCTTGTGCGGCTGTCAATATCTGTCCTTTCTTCCTTCTCGTCACCATCTTTTTTAGCTTTATCATATTCTTTAGCATAAACTAATAAAGGAATATTCTTATAACTTGTTGGCTTAAAATGCTTTTTTTGATATAAAAACCCAACATCAATACCTCTTCGGTCAGGTGAATTAAAGTGAATAATACCATAATCTTTATTAGCCAGTAGTGGCTGCTTTATAAGGTCTTCAAGAACACCACGGTTTTCTACTTCCGAAACACCGATTACCGTAGGTGAGTTTGTGTTTTCGCCGGTACCAATCTCGGCAAGCACCCTGCTAAGGTTAGCCAGCTTTTTCTTGTACATCCTTAATGTCCAGCCGTTAGACGGCAGGTACTCCTCATCATTAATAGTAGGATCGTTAATGGTATCAAACAGGTTTTCAACGTTATAGAACGCAACCGTGTGTACCACAAACTTTTTCTGCTGTGCAGAAGCCCCCATAATTGCGAATATGGCAACAAACAGGCAGGCAATTTTTTGAATCTTCATAAATGTTATATTAATTTAACGTCAAGTTTTATAACAAACTCAGGGCCAAAAGTAAATAATATTATTAAATGATGTACATTTGCAGCCGTTAAGAAAATTTTAACTTAGCAAAAAAGGGAATTAATTTAAACTTATCTATGAAAAAACTAGTAATCAGTCTTTTACTCGTTATGCAGGTAGTTTGTGCATGGGCACAGGAAACCTCATTGGTAAAAGGTACTGTTGTGGACTCCAAAACACAACGCCCTATGCAAAATGTTGTTGCTACGGTGCAGGGCACAAACCAAACAGCTATTACTAAAGCCGATGGTGTTTTTGTTTTTGAAAAGATGGCTGTAGGCAGCCAGACGGTAATTGTGAGCAGTACAGGTTATGTACCGCAAACTTTTAACCTACAGGTTGTTGCAGGCCAAGCGCTTGACCTGGGAATTGTAATGCTGGTAGAAGATATTACTACCGAGCAGCAATTAAGCCTAATTACCATTACCGAAAATGACCTTGGTGATGATAACGGAGGATCTGAAAGTACTGCAGGATTGCTACAGGCATCAAGAGATGTATTTATGCAGGCTGCCGCTTTTGACTTCGGACAGGCACGTTTCAGGGTTAGGGGTCTTGACAATGAGTATGGCAAGACAATGATTAATGGTGTTCCTATGGATAAACTGTATGACGGAAGGCCACAATGGAGTAACTGGGGTGGACTTAATGATGCTACGCGTAACCAGGAATTTACAATAGGTTCTGCACCGTCAGACTATACATTTGGCGGAGTACTTGGTACACAGGAAATTAACACACGTGCCTCAATATTCAGGCCGGGTACCAGGGTATCTTTCTCCGGCACTAATACTAACTATAGCTGGAGGGCTATGGCTACTCACGCATCGGGCCTTGATGAAAATGGTTTTGCCTATGTGCTTTCAGCTTCCAGAAGATGGGCGCAGGAAGGTTACTTTGAAGGTACTGATTACAGCGCTAACTCTTTCTTCCTAAGCCTTGAAAAACGTTTTGGCGACAAACACAGCCTTAACTTTACAAGTATATATGCACAAAACAGCAGGGGTAAAAACTCTCCTAACACACAGGAGATTATTGATCTTGCAGGTGAAAAATACAACTCATACTGGGGATGGCAAGATGGCAAAAAAAGGAACTCTCGCGATAAAGATGTTGAAGAGCCTATTTTAATGCTAAGCCATTACTGGAAAATAAATGAAAAGAATACGCTTAACACAAATGTAGCGTATCAGTTCGGGTCAATAGGCAACAGCCGTCTTGACTTTAATTTTACAAGCAATCCTGACCCTACATATTACAGAAACCTTCCAAGTTATTATACTACAATGTATAGCGGGCCGGGTGTAGGTGACACATACACAGGAGACTCTGCTGACAATCAAAGATTTGCAAGTTTGGCAAGGGAAAATTTCCTAAATAACAGGCAAATTAACTGGAACAAACTTTATGCTGATAATGTGCAGAATGGAGAAAGTCTTGCAGTACTATATGAAGATAGGACTGATGACAAGCTTTTTACAGCTAATTCAATTCTTAACTCTCAGCTTACTGATAATATTATTCTTAACGCAGGTGCAACTTATAGGAAGCTTAGCTCTCATAACTTCCAGAATCTTATTGACCTTTTGGGCGGTACTTCATATCTTGATATTGATCCGTTCCTACAAGGTAATGCAATGCAGTCTGACCTAAACAACCCTAATAGAATGGTTGTAGAGGGCGATAAATTTGGTTACAATTATAAGCTTACTGCTGATGTTGCAGAAGCATTTACACAATTCAAGTTCTCGTATAGGAAAGCTGATTTTTACCTTGCACAATCGTTCTCGCGTTCAGAATATCAGCGTGAGGGCCTTTACAGAAATGGTAACTATGCTAATAACTCTTTCGGAAAAAGTAACAAGGAAATTTTCGAGAACTTTGGTTTCAAAGGAGGATTTACTTATAAAATTACAGGACGCCATTTATTAGATATAAATGGTATTTATATGACTAAAGCACCAACTTTAAGGAATACTTTCCCTAATGCAAGGCTTAATAATAATATAGTTTCAAACCTGCAAAGCGAAAAAATTGTAAGCGCAGATGCAAGCTACATTATCCGTGCTCCAAAACTTAAAGCTAGGCTTACAGGTTATTACTCAAGAATATCTGATGCTACCGATATTTCATTCTACTTTGCTGAAGGATTAGGTGTTTTAACTGAAACCGGTGAAGCTATATCTTCAAACGGAAATGCATTCGTATCAGAAACTGTTAGCGGTCTTACTAAAAAGAATATGGGTGGTGAACTTGGTGTAGAGTACCAGATTACTTCAACCATTAAAGCAACAGCGGTAGCTGCTTACGGCCAGTATACATATGACAGTAACCCTAACGTAACCCTTAATGTTGACA
>JBQGDS010000171.1:0-1576 GCA_052039185.1 Flavobacterium sp. | reverse complement strand
TCTAAAAGCAGGTCAGAATAATCAGGAGTACCAACCTCTGACTGTTTGTAATCTTTACATCCTGAATTATCTATATAGGCTACTGCACCATCAATTAATGTAAATGTCCGCTTTAACTGGCTAACATCCCTCTTGCCTTCTATGTGTTCAATCAGGCATTCTACAGGCGCTTCACCATCATCAAGAGTGATAAAATCAAAGAATTCCATTACACGGGAATCGGTTAAGGAGCGCAGTTCCGTATTAGGGAAACCACCCCCCATAGCTGTTTTTACCTGTGGAAAATGCTGTTTTATAAACTGGGCACAACGAAAGGCCGAATACAAATTACCCGGAAACGGCACTGAAAAGCAAACCAGCTGTGGATTACTATCCAGCATTTTTTCCTGTAACAGCCCTAAGGTTATTCTGTCAATATAGGTTAACGGCTGCTGTAATGTTTGGTATAACTCATCAAATGAGTTAGCCGACCGCCCGAGTCTTTCAGCATAACGGCTAAAGCCAAAATGAGGGTCGATGCACTCCACGATCAGGTCGCTTATATCTTCAAGGTACAGCGTGGCAAGGTGCTTGGCTTTATCCTGATTACCCATGGTGCCAAATGCCCAGTCCAGTTCTTCAAGCTGCGCAAAGCGGGAGGCTTCAGGCAGGAAATCTTCCTGGCAGATAAGGTGCGCCAGTGTTGGGTTCTTCCCCTGCAGGAACAACATAACGGCATCAATGGTTTTCAAATAATCACTTTTTAGCGCAATGATGCGCTGCGAGTTGGCTGAGAGGTCATCTCCCGTATTTTGCTCAGCGTAAGCAAACAAATCCGTTAATCCCTGTTTTGAGAACAGTTTCAAAATAACTTCAATGCCCAGGTCGGCCTGCGTAGCAGCAATATCTTTGGTATTGAGGAAACCTTTTAAGTATGCCGTAGCCGGATAAGGCGTGTTGAGCTGCGTAAAAGGCGGTGTTATTAAAAAAACTTTGCTGTTCAAGGTAATGGATTAAAGCTGCAAAGTTAGGGGATATTTTCGGGAAAGGGAAATTAGTATATATAGCCAACTTTTACAGTTAGTTAATCACAATTTACTGCGGTTATGGTTCTTACCCCATTTTCATTTACAATATATTCAAAGCCGTTGTTTAGCAGATCGTTTACATCCTTCCTCCCATTAAAATGCCACAACAGGTGCCCATATTTACATTTGTCAATAGTACCGTTTATTAGTTCCTGCTTCATTAAAGCCTTAAGTTCTTCACTATACTTTTTAGGCGCATGAACCAATAAAATATAAGGATCAAATTCTTCCCCTAATTGTTTACCTGAATATTTTTCCAGCCTTTCTTTTGATGGGAAACCATACATTTTAGTCATTTTAATAATCCTATTGGTATGGACGTCATCAAAATGGTTAATGTAGTTTTTAAAAATATATTTTGTCAGCGTATCAGATTTAAACTTGTTATCAGTAAGAAACTTTCGTGTGAGCTCAGGCGAAAGGTTTTCAATACTGTCTGTCTTACTTTTGTCAAAGGTTTTATATAATGTATACTCCCGTAAAACCTGGTCGTAATCGTACATAAACCT
>JBQGDS010000170.1:0-1589 GCA_052039185.1 Flavobacterium sp. | reverse complement strand
CGGTAATGATCAGTCACTATTGAGTATATTTTCCAGGCCAGGAATTTTTCGTCATGCGGACTGGCTTTGTATATAATGCGAAGCGCAAACTTATCGTACACCTCGTCAAAAGTTACGCCCTGTGCCATCATTTTACGGCGTATGGAATAAATTGATTTAGGGCGCCCTTTAATGGTATATTCAATTCCTTCGGCATTAAGCGATGAAGAAAGCACATCAGATATTGATTTTATATAAGCATCCTGCTCTTCCTTAGTTTCCTTTATCTTGCTTACTATACTGTTGTATACTGTAGGTTCGGTGTACTTAAGGCCAAGGTCTTCCAGCTCGTTCTTTATGTTGTAAAGGCCAAGCCTATGGGCCAGCGGAGCGTATATGTACAATGTTTCCGATGCAATTTTAGCCTGCTTGTAGTCGGCCATGCTTTCCATGGTTTGCATGTTGTGCAGCCTGTCGGCAATCTTGATAAGGATAACCCGCACGTCGTCATTCAGGGTAAGAAGCATTTTACGGAAATTCTCCGCCTGCATTGATATTTCCTGGTCGGTTTTTACCTGGGCAATTTTAGTAAGGCCCTCAACAATTTGTGCTATTTTCGGATTGAACATTTTTTCAATATCCTCAACTGTAATATCAGTATCTTCAACCACATCGTGCAACAGGGCAGAAGCAATAGATGTTGCGCCCAAACCTATTTCGGCAGCTACAATTTTAGCTACGGCAATAGGGTGGAATATGTAGGCCTCTCCTGATTTTCTCCTTTGATCCTTATGAGCATCAACCGCTACGTCAAAAGCTTTCCGTATCAGTTTCTTGTCATCGTCCGAAAGGGTTTGGTAACTTATGCGGAGCAGTTCTTTATATTCTTTAGCAATTGCTTTATTTTCCTGTTCTATATCAATTTCAGTCATAGCGGTGTATCAATGACTTAAAAGTATGAAAATATTATAATAAAAACAAGGCTGACCATTACCGGACAGCCTTGAAAATTAACAATATCGTAATTGTTTAATTTTTAATAATTTAATCGCACCTGAAAGCACATATTATCAAATCCAGTTTTCCTTTTGTAAAGTAGAATTTCCATTCGAATTCGCTTCCTTCCTGCTCAGGTTTCAGAGTAGCTATATGTGTGTCTAACTTATGTACAAATGTTTCAGCTGCAACAGGATATTGTTTTTTAAAAGTGTCCAGCGAATAGTTTTCATTAAACTTTGTCCCCTTGTAAGATAAGTACATACCTTTCTTTTTCCTGAAATCAATGCTGCGAAAGTTTAAGATGCCATTATCCAATTCAAACTTCACACCTTTGTAATGCAGGAATTTTGCAGCCAGTTCTTCTTCAGTACCACAGGTTTCTCCGGGGCGTGGTGCAGCAATACTATCTGCTTTTTTATAAATGGCATCAAACTCACTTTTTCTTATGGTAAGTTGCAGCTTATCGTTCACGGTAGCGGCATCCCATGAAAAGGTTTCTGTTTCCTGTGCGAATGATGTAAAGGTTACTGCCAGCAGGAGTAGGTAAATGTATTTCATAAGTATTGTTGTAATTTAAAATCCTCTTTGTCTTTTGGCTTCAAATATTAATA
>JBQGDS010000169.1:0-19524 GCA_052039185.1 Flavobacterium sp. | reverse complement strand
CTACAGAATCTTTATATTACAAAGTTCAGGATATGCTTGATGTCAGGAAACGCAAAGAGCGAATCAGAACAACTTTAGAAGTAAAGGAGCAATTTCCCCTTCGAGGTTTCCTTGTGTGTCCTAATTGCGGCCGTATGCTCACAGGGAGCGCATCTAAAGGTATGTATAGCCTCTATTACTATTATCATTGCGTATCTCCATGTAAATTCCGTTACAGGGCAGATAAACTGAATATCATCTTTGAAGACGAATTAAAGAAATACGTTCCACATCCAGGTGTTCAGGATTTATATAAGATAATATTGAATGACTTGTATAATAAGAAGTCGAAGCAGGTTGAAAATGGCAGTAAACAAATTGCGGAGCAAATTGAGAAAGTCAATCAAAGATTATCAAAAGCAAGAGAGTTATTATTGTCGGATGACCTCGATCCAAAAGAGTACAGGGAGATAAAAAGCGATTGCGAGAATAAGGTCAATAGACTTGAAGCTGAACTTACAGAGGCAAATGGAAGACCGAATAATTCTCGAACTGTCTCAAAATTGTTGGATGCTGCATCATTAGTGCTTTCGCGATTAGATATATTGTATCAGGAGGGTGATATCAGGACAAAAAGAGAAATAATTAGTTCGATATTTCCTGAAAAGATATGTTTTGATGGAAATGAATGTCGAACTTTTAGAGTGAACGAGGCAGCCAGATTTATGTTTATGATTAACACTGAGTTGCAGAATAAAAAAAACCGGAAAAGAGGTGATTTGTCACTCCTTTCCGGTCTTGTAGCCTCGCCAAGAATCGAACTTGGATCAAAAGTTTAGGAAACTCCCATTCTATCCGTTGAACTACGAGGCCATCGATTTTTCGAGGTGCAAATATATATAATTTAAAACTATCTCAAAAAGATAAAATCAAAAATTTGCAGCCTTACATTTTATCAATCCTTATAACATACCGGGATGATTTCACCTTTTGCCAGGCAGTAGCGCTCTACATCCTGAGGCGGTATCTTAGCCGTATAATCTTCCTCCACAACACCGAAGCCTATGCTTCGCAACTTATCAAAATAATCCCTGCCATACACCCTTACATGATCGTACTGCCCAAATATTTCGGCACGTTCCTTAGGGTCGGTTATTGTGTTATCCTCAAATGTAGTGTCACGGCTTAAATCCTGCGGTATCTGGAAAATACCCATACCTCCCGGCTTCATTACGCGATACAGTTCCTGCATGGCTTTTGTATCGTCAGGAATGTGCTCCAGTACGTGATTGCACAGTATCAGGTCATAGCTGTTGTCTTCAAAAGGCAGATTACATATATCCGCCTTTACATCAGCCAGTGGAGAAAAAAGATCGGTTGTTGTATAGTCCAGATTTTGCTGGTTGCGGAAACGTTTATAAAAAGCCTGTTCTGGCGCAAAGTGCAATACTTTTTTAGGCGCAGAGAAAAAGTCGGTCTCATTTTTCAGGTACAGCCATAACAGCCTGTGCCTTTCTAACGAAAGCGTGCTTGGTGATAAAACATTGTTACGCTGCTTACCATACCCGTAAGGCAAAAAACTGCGAAAGCTTTTACCATCAATAGGGTCGGTATAGGTTTTACCCCTTAAAAATGCCGCAAGTACCGGGCGTGCTATGTAACTAAGCCGTATCAACAGTGGCCTTGGTATTGTATTAAGTACAAACTTAAAAATCCTTTTCATTTAGGATAATACTAAAGGTTGCTGGCGGAACTCATTTTCTTCATCGCTTTCAATACCTAACGCTTTATATATATAAGCAAATGTAGAAAGCAGTTCGGGCTTACCGTTTACCAATGCAACATTGTGCTCAAAGTGGGCGCTTGGTTTTTTATCGGCAGTAATAATTGTCCAGCCGTCTTTAAGCTGCTTAATATTTTTTGTTCCCATGTTTATCATAGGCTCAATAGCCACAACCAAACCTTCTACAAACAGTTTACCACGACCGCGCTTGCCATAGTTAGGCATTTCAGGGCCTTCATGCATTTTACGGCCAAGGCCATGTCCCACCAGTTCGCGCACTACTCCATATCCGTGCGATTCGGTATAGCGCTGTATGGCATATCCTACATCTTCCACACGGTTTCCCGCACGAAATTCGCGTATACCTACATAAAGTGATTCTTTAGTTACCTGAAGCAGTTTCTTGGTTTCAGGTTTAACCTCTCCAATTTCAAATGTATAGGCGTGGTCACCATAAAACTCATTTTTTATTGCACCGCAATCAACCGATACGATGTCGCCTTCTTCAATAGGCCTGTCGGTTGGCAAACCATGCACTATCTGCTCGTTCACACTGGTAAGCAGTGTCGACGGGCAGCCGTATAACCCTAAAAATCCGGGCACAGCACCCTGGTCACGAATAAATTCTTCTGCCATTTTATCCAGCTGTAATGTAGTTACACCCGGTTTTATTTCAGAGGCAATCATACCCAGGGTTTTAGAAACCACAAGGGCACTTTCGCGCATCAGCTCAATCTCTTCTCTCGTTTTAGGAATGATCATCGTTTTCAAAACTTTAAGTCTGCAAAAGTACAACATTCTTACGAGTAGTGCTATATTACAATAAAACAAGATTGACCTTAAACATTACCTAAAAAAAACTTAATTACTCACAAAACTAATAGATGTTAACCTACATTTGTTTAAAATTATATAAAAAAGATTAAACAAACTTATGCTGCATAAGCCACAAAAAGTAATAGTGATAGGCGCCGGCTTTTCCGGCATTTCCGCCGCAACCACATTAGCCTCAAAAGGTTATGAGGTTCATGTGCTTGAAAAACACGCTATAGCGGGTGGCAGAGCAAGAGTTTTCCGTAAAAATGGCTTTACGTTTGACATGGGCCCCAGCTGGTACTGGATGCCGGAGGTAATGGCAGAGTTTTTTAAGCGTTTTAACTGCGAAGACCTCATACCTCAACTAAAACGGCTTGATCCTTCATACCAGATTATCTTCAGTGAAAGTGATACCATGCCTGTGCCGGCAGATTATAATAAACTGCAACAGCTTTTTGAATCGATTGAGACAGGCAGCGCAAAAAAACTTGATATGTTTCTTGCAGAGGCAGAAGCAAAATATCATGAGTCTATGAGCAAATTCATATTCAAACCCTGTCTTTCAGTTTTTGAGTTTTTCAGAGGAGATATACTGCAATCAGCTTTAAAACTCGATCTGCTCCAACCCTATTCAAAGCATATTCGCAGGTACTTTAAATCGAAAAAGTTATTGCAGCTGCTTGAGTTTCCTATTCTGTTCCTGGGGGCTCTGCCGCAAAATATCCCTGCACTTTACAGTATGATGGCCTATGCCGATATTAAATTAGGAACATGGTACCCTATGGGTGGATTTGGAGAGCTGGTGCAGGGAATGGTAAAAACAGCAGAACAGCAGGGTGTAATATTTCATTACAATACTGATGTGCAAAGCTTTAAAGTAGATGAAAAATCAATAACCCATATCCGAACCTCGAATGGTGAATTTGAAGCTGATCTGGTAGTTTCATCTGCAGATTATAATTTCACAGAGCAAAAATTGCTTCCGCAACAATACCGTAAATATACCCCAAAATATTGGGAGAAAAGGACAATGGCTCCTTCCTGTCTTTTGTATTACATTGGCGTGAATAAAAAAATAAAGAAGCTGCTGCACCATAACCTTTTCTTTGAGGAAAGCTTTACTGAACATGCACATGATATTTATACACATCCGAAATGGCCTGCCAAGCCTTTATACTACGTGTGCTGTCCAAGTAAAACAGATCCTTCGGTAGCGCCTGAAGGCATGGAAAATCTTTTTTTACTAATTCCTGTTGCACCAGGCTTAACCGACACTGATGATATACGCAAAGAATATTTTAAAACTACCATTAAACGCCTGGAAGAATATTGTGGTGAGAATATTACCAATCATTTAGTTGTTTACACTGATTATGCAGCAACTGATTTTATGAATGATTATAATGCTTTTAAAGGTAACGCTTATGGCCTTGCCAATACGCTTAATCAGACTGCTGTATTAAAACCTTCGATAAAAAGCAGTAAAATTAAAAATCTATATTATACGGGGCAGCTCACTGTTCCTGGGCCGGGTGTGCCTCCTTCAATCATTTCCGGCCAGGTCGTTGCTGACTATATTATTGAAAACGAAAAGTCTTCGCACCATGAAAGCTATGTTTGATACCATTTCGGGCAACTGCAGCCGCAATATTACAAAAAGCTACAGTACATCATTTTCCCTTGGCATATACCTTATGTCGCCGGCGCTTCGTGACCCTATTTACGGGATATATGGTTTTGTAAGGCTGGCTGATGAAATTGTAGATTCCTTTGAGGGCTATGACCAGATAAGATTATTGCAGAATTTTAAAGTTGACACCTATAGAGCTATTGAAGATAAAATAAGCCTTAACCCGGTGCTAAACAGTTTTCAGTATGTGGTAAACTCTTTTAATATTGACCTGCACCTTATAGAAGCATTTTTTAACAGTATGGAAATGGATCTGGATAAGCAGGTGTACAACCACAGGCTGTATGAAGAGTATATTTACGGTTCGGCAGAAGTAGTTGGGCTTATGTGCCTTAAAGTATTTTGCAAAGGCAACCAGGCACAATATGATGAACTAAAGTTTTATGCGCAAAAACTGGGCGCCGCCTTCCAGAAAATAAACTTTCTTCGTGATATTCGTGCTGATTATGAAGATTTAGGAAGAACCTATTTTCCCGGTATAAATTTCAAAGAATTTTCAGACGGTGGAAAAAAAGAAATAGAGGATGATATCCAGAACGATTTTACCATTGCGCTTGAAGGCATCAAAAAATTACCGAAAGAAGCGCGATTTGGTGTATTTGTTGCATATATTTATTACCAGTCACTATTTAAAAAAATACGCCGCATACCCAGCAGCAGGATAATGCAGGAACGTGTAAGGATACCTAATTTTAAGAAAATGATGTTGCTGTGCAGCTGCTACATACGCACTGGCACTAATATGATGTAATGACAGAATAATATTTTAAACCATGGCAATTATATACCTGTTAATAACACTTGGCACATTTCTGCTTATGGAAGCGGCAACCTGGCTCATACACAAGTATGTCATGCACGGGTTTATGTGGTATTTTCACAGTGACCATCACCAGCCGTTTAAAGGACCTTTTGAAAAAAATGATGCCTTTTTTGTAATATTCGCCACACCATGTTTTTTTCTCATGCTATTTGGCACGCTCAATGGTTTTGACTGGAAATTTTTCGTGGGTCTTGGATTGCTGCTTTACGGAATTTGCTACTTTTTAGTGCACGATGTTTTAATTCACCAGCGATTCCCATGGTTTAAGCGTACCGATAATATTTATTTCCGTGCGCTTCGTAAGGCCCATAAGGTACACCATAAAAAGCAGGGTAAGCATGACGGTGAATGCTTCGGGATGCTTTTCGTGCCATTGCACTATTTCCGGGAGGCAGCGCGAACAGGCCAAAAATTAAAACGGGCCTGATGAGTACGCACTACTATTACATTTTGGTTAATTTGGGCTGCATATTTGTACCTCTTATTTTCAGCTTTCATCCCCGCCTACAATTTTACAGGCATTTTAAAGCCTTTGGCATAGGTACACTGATTATGATGGCAGTATTTATTCCCTGGGATATCTACTTCACATCAAAGGATATATGGGGGTTTAATCCAAAATACATATCGGGCATCTATTTATTCAATTTACCCATTGAAGAATGGCTGTTCTTTATCTGCATTCCTTTTGCCTGTACATACACTTGGCACTGTATGAAAGTTTTGGCTGAAAAGGTACCCCTGCAAAAGTTTTTTCATGCATCTGCATGGATTGCTGCTATAGTATGTTTATTAACGGCTGCAGCATTTGCAGGCAGATGGTATACATTTACAGCACATTTAGTTTGCGGACTTTTCCTCCTGTATCATCTTATATTTTTAAAGAGCGGTTACCTCAGCAGGTTTATGTTTGTTTTTACATTGCTGCTTGTACCATTTATTATTACCAACGGAATACTTACCGGCATACAATTCTGGATATATGATTTATTAAACCTGCAGCCGGAAGAAGTAGGAGAAAAAATTGTGTGGTATAACAATGCACATAATTTGGGAATCCGAATTTTTTCAATGCCTATTGATGATATTTCCTATGGACTGGCAATGTTACTTTTAGTAGTCACTGTGTATGAAAATACAATAAAAAAGCCTGTTGTTACACAGGCTTAATATAGTTAAGGCTAATTCTTAAAGTAATGATGTCCTTGTCATTTCTTCCGGTTTGGCAATACCCATAAGCTCCAGTATTGTTGGGGCAATATCACCTAATATGCCATCGTGAATATGCTTCAGCTCCTTATCTACCAAAATAATAGGCACGGGGTTGGTAGTATGTGCCGTGTTAGGGCTGCCATCAGGATTTATCATGGTTTCGCAGTTTCCGTGGTCTGCAATTACTATGGTAGTATAGCCGTTCTCCAGTGCAGTTTCAATTACTGCTTTAGCACAGGCATCTACCGCCTCACAGGCTTTAATGGCCGCTTCCATTACACCTGTATGGCCTACCATGTCGCCATTGGCAAAATTCAGGCAAACAAAATCAACCTCTCCTTTTTGCAGTTCGGGTATTAAGGCATCCTTTAAGTCATAAGCGCTCATTTCAGGCTGCAGATCATATGTTGCCACTTTTGGCGATGGACACAGCAAGCGCTTTTCACCCTCAAATGGTTCTTCCCTTCCTCCGGAAAAGAAAAAAGTAACATGCGGATATTTCTCTGTCTCGGCAATGCGTATCTGCTTTTTACCGTGTTTTGAAACTACCTCCCCTAATGTCATGGTCAGGTTGTCCTTATCATAAACTACATGAACGTTCTTATAATTATCATCATAATTGGTCATGGTAACATAGTACAGGTTTAGCTTGTGCATATTCTGTTCGTGCATATCAGTCTGTGAAAGCACTTCTGTAAGCTGCCTGCCTCTGTCAGTACGGAAATTAAAGAACACTACCACATCACCTTCCTGTATTGTAGCGATCGGGTGAGTCCCGTCTTCGGTCATTACTATTGGCTTAATGAACTCATCTGTTACCCCTTCTTTATAGCTTTCATTTATACTGTCAACTGCATTTGTAGATGGTATGCCAAGGCCATTTACCACCAGGTCATACGCCAGCTTTACCCTTTCCCAGCGCTTATCGCGGTCCATTGCATAATAACGTCCTACAATGGATGCCAGTTTGGCATTAGTATCTTTAATATGGTTTTCCAGTTCAGATATGAAACGCACGCCCGACTTAGGGTCTACATCGCGCCCATCAGTAAAGGCGTGGATAAACATATCCTTAATCCCAAAGCTTTGTGCTGCATCTACCAGGCCTTTCAGGTGATTTATGTGTGAATGCACACCGCCATCAGAAACCAACCCAAGGAAGTGTACTTTCCTGTTATTCTCTTTTGCATATGTAAAAGCATCTACCAGTGGTTTTTCCTGCGCCAGGGTATTGTTTTCCACTGCAAGGTTTATTTTTACAAGGTCCTGGTATACAATGCGGCCTGCTCCAAGGTTCATATGCCCTACCTCACTGTTACCCATCTGCCCTTCAGGAAGGCCTACATTAAGCCCATCGGTACGTAATGATGCATTGGGGTAGTTTGTATACAGGCTGTCAATAAATGGCGTATTGGCATTATCAATAGCCGACACTTTAGGGTCAGGCGATTTGCCCCAGCCGTCCAGTATCATTAAAATAACTTTTTTGTTCATACTGCTGATTTTTTTAGATCCAGTTCTTCGCAATGTTATAATCAATATAATAGCGGAGACTGATAGAAAAGATGCTGTTTAAATTATTTTTAAAAAGATGTTCAAAGTTATTGCTGTAATTCCTGTTCACATAGCTGTAATCAGTGGCTGCGTTGTTCCTGTAGAGTACTGATAGCTGGCTGCCGGGAGCAAACCACCAGGTATAAGACAGGTCGAAATTCCAGTTATTATAGGT
This sequence comes from Flavobacterium sp., assembly GCA_052039185.1. Taxonomy (GTDB): domain Bacteria; phylum Bacteroidota; class Bacteroidia; order Flavobacteriales; family Flavobacteriaceae; genus Flavobacterium. Next base: position 11,492 of record JBQGDS010000169.1, on the reverse strand, counting down.
AAAATCCTTATTTTCATTAAAAGTACTGTTTTCTGCAACATTGCCATCGTCAAGCAATGTTAAAAACTCATGGTTTTCGCCATAGGTCCAGTAATGCCTTGCCGAAAGATTTACCGTCATGCGCGGGTTTATGGAGTATTTACCCGACAAGGTATTAGTTACAGTAGTCCTGTCTCGGCGTGTTATTATAATATCATCATCCTCAAAACCTACCCAACCCCTGTTGTTGGTATCAAGTCCGTAATTAAACTGGTACACCATAAGCAGGCGATTGCTGAAACGATACCTGGGGCTTACCATAACGCCATAATAATTACGGTCATAATCGCTGGTTACCGAAATTTCGGGCTCTATATCAAGGGCAAACCTGCGGTTATAGTTAGATGAAAAATAAATATGTGCATATATGCTTTTTGGATTACGTAGGTAGCGCCCGTCAACTCTGGGCTCATAAAAATCGTAGGTGTGAAACGGATTGATCTCAACTCCGTAGCCTATATAATCATTCTTACGTGTGTTAGAGCCTACACTAGCCTCTATCCTGCCTGCCTGCAGCTTTCCTGTATCATTATTAAATTCCGAATAATACCCTGTAATAAGTTGAAAGGTATTGAAAAGCTTGGTTGGGTTTAAAATCCTGTAACTGCCTTTAGCATACAGGTTATAATAATTAGTCTGGAAAATTATACCCAGATCGTTTATATCAAAATCCTTAGATACGTACTGGCTTGATAACGAATACCTATACTTGCCTCTGGTTTTTCCTGCGCTTATGAAAGAACTGTAACCGTTGCGGTCTTTGAGCTCATTAATATAACTAAACTTAAAATTACCTGACAGGTTAAATGAGTTAGAGCGTGTGTTAAGGTCATACACCAGTGCTGAAACATTAGCATCACGAAATGCACCACTACGGGTAACATTAGTATTAACGAACGAAACGGATGAGTTTTTACGGAAACGCTGGTCCAGCACGGTAACATTGTAATTTACCAACGGCTCTACCACCGCCTTTCGTGTTTGCCCGGTAACACTATTTTGCACCGTAGCAAAGGTTTTTTCGGTTATAGCATTCATTATTCCTATACCTAAACCATCAGCTGTACGGCCTGAAATTTTAATGGCGTTGATAAGGTTCACGGCCGATGGCGTTTTAACCAGCGTTTCATTTTCATCCAACACAACACCGCCTGACGGCCTTCCGCCAATCCTGCGCGTGTAAAGCAATCCGCCTTTGTTGAAAATATCGGTACCCTCTGTAAAGAAAGGTCGGTTTTCATTAAACTGCTGCTCAAAAGGCCCAAGATTAAGAACCACATTATCAAACGCGGCCTGACCAAAATCAGGCACCAATATAGCATCCAGCGTAAACGATTCATTAATACCATATTTTACATCGAGCCCACCTTTAAACTGAGTATCCGTGCCTTCTTTATGACTATTAGTAACATAAAAAGAAGAATATGGTATAAGGAACAGCCTTACTGGCGGTTTAATATTCACAATACCGGTTAAAAGCCCCGTTTGGACTATAGTAGCACCTATATTGCGGTCAATAGGATTCCATGAATATTTTTGGCGGTCACGGCGCAGCTCACGGTAAAAGTTGAGCCCCCAGAACTGCTCCTCCTTATCAGAAAACCTAAGGGCGGCATACGGTATTTTCATTTCAACCATCCATCCGTTTTCTACTATCCGCACCTCACTGTGCCATATAGCATCCCACGAATAATCTTCGCCCGATTGTGTGGCAAGGCAGTCCATCTGCGTACCGGCTGCACTCACAAAAAAGCGGAAATCCTGCTGGCCGTCATTATATCCGTTAATGTACACCCCAAAGTGGTCAGCGGTTTTAAAATCGTCACGAAGCGCTATTTCCTTCAGTATAAGTTTAGGGTCATCATACAAAATAGCCCCAAAGTATATGGCCTCATCATCATACAACACTTTTACCTCAGTTTTCCTATCTTCAGATGCCGGGCGGCCATTATCAGGTTCAAACATTACAAAACCTGATGCGGTTTGCGCCCCGGCCCATGCAGCTTCATCCATAACACCGTCAATGCTTATTTTTTCAGATACCCTTACAGCTTGTACACTACGCTTTTGCGCCAGCGACAAAAAAGGTAACAATATAATAAACAGCAACTTAAATTTACCCGAAAACATTTTTTGGCATCGTTCTTGTAAATACAAAACTACGCATAATTAACTTTTTATTATTAGGAATACAATAGAATTTAATTTTATGCGTTTGAAGATGAGAGAGGAAGCAGTGGCATAGCCTGCCCTGCGAATGATAAATGTTAAATATTTGATTTTAACAGGGTTGCAGTTTTTATTTTTAATGTTCTTTGGCTACTTTGCACCCCGTTTTAAATCATACAATTATTAAATTACAATGATCAACAGCTTTTTTACGTCGGTTTTGTTCTTACTTTTTAACGTTACCGCACCAACAACAAAAACTGAATCACCTGCAATTATTACCAAGACCGAAACGAATGCCGTTTCAGCCGTAATGGAAACCTACAACAACCTGAATGCAAACTCATATGCTATGCCAAGCTTCGAATCGTTTGCAAAAGCAGTTAAGGGTTTTGACCTTTTAAAATCAAAAGGCAAGATCAGGAAAAACCTGCTTACGCTTATTGATTTCAGTAAATCATCAAACACAAAAAGGCTTTGGATCATTAATATGGATACAAAGACCATTTTATACAATACGCTTGTGGCTCACGGCAGGAACAGTGGTAATGAATTTGCCACTAAATTCTCTAACACCGGAAGCTCTAACCAGAGTAGTCTTGGTTTTTATGCAACCGGCGAGCTTTACCAGGGTAAGCATGGCGAATCATTAAGGCTTGACGGACTTGAGCCGGGTATAAACAGTAATGCACGCAACCGTGCTGTGGTAATGCATGCCGCTGATTATGTTAGCGAGAGTTTTATTAAACAGCACCAAAGGCTTGGAAGAAGCCTGGGTTGCCCTGCACTGCCCAACCACCTAAATAAGGAAATAATAAAGCTTATACAAGGTAAATCCTGCCTGTTCATTTACCATCCTTCAAAAGAGTATGAAAAATCAACAAAGCTTATGTCCTAATCTCAAAGCTTTTTGTACATAATATAATGCGGCCCGATATCAGGAATGGTAAACGGGCCGCCTTGTTTTTGGTAGCCTGCCTTTTCATAAAAACCTACAGCTATTTCGCGGGCGTTGAACCAAATTAATGCTGTGTTTTGCTTCTGTGCATAAGCCTCGACAGCAGACAGCAGTAAATTACCAAACCCTTTACCGCGGTTGTTTGCCAGTACTGCCATACCGCGTAACTGGTACTGTACAGTTTCTTTAAAACTATCGTTGCTTGCTTTAAAAAGTGAGGCCACACCTTCCAGGCGCTCATCTTCATACAAGCCAAAATGAACCGTTGCATTGTCATCATCACCGTCAAAAATACAGGATTCAACAGGTTTACCCGGCCGTAATACCGGTTGCCGAACGGCAAAAGTATCCCGGGACGCGATTTGTTTTATAGTGACCATATAGATTTTACTTTTTTAATCATTTAGCAATAAAGCCTTTACAACCGCACAATGTGTATGCTCTATATTTTTCAAAAAAAGTTTGCATGTACAAAAAGTTATTGCTTATATTTGCATCCACAAAAGCGGAAGTAGCTCAGTTGGTAGAGCTCCAGCCTTCCAAGCTGGTTGTCGCGAGTTCGAGCCTCGTCTTCCGCTCTAAAGCCTCAAACAAATGTTTGAGGCTTTTTTATTTCAGTCCGCTAAGGTCGGTTTCCGGCTTAACTTCTTCCGGCTGCTGCCCTTGGCGAAATATCCTTGCCTTTAAGTCGCCTTTCAGTACTATAGTTTCACCATTTACTTCGAGCCAGCTTCCTTCACGAAGCCCTACTACAGGCTGCGTATTAAAAACATGAAACTCATTGATCCTTGTTTCCCTTGTTTCACCCATATGGGTTGAACCCTCTACCGGGTCAAGATAATGCGGATTGATGTTGAAAGGTACAAAACCCAGCGTATCAAAACTTGGCGGATAAATAATAGGCATATCATTAGTGGTTTGCATACTCAAACCGCAAATATTGCTTCCGGCGCTGCTGCCTAAGTACGGTGTACCGTTATTTACCGCTTTTTGCACTGCCCGCATTACACCTGTTTTATACAGTTGCGTTACCAGCAGGAAGGTATTGCCCCCGCCTGTAAAAATCGCTTCGGCATTTTCAACAGCCTCTTCAGGATCTTCAAATTCATGAACGCCACGTACATCTATACCTATTGTTTTAAAGGTTTCGGCTACGCGGTTTGTATAATCATTATGACTTATACCGCCCGGCCTGGCATACGGCACAAACAACAAATTTTTACATCCTGCAAAATGTTGTTCGAGCGTTGGCAACAGGTATTCTAGATACTTTCCTCCGTGTAAAGTTGAGGTGCTTGCAATAATTATTTTTTTCATTCGTTAACATACTTGTTAGAAAAGGTAAAGTTAGCAGATTTTAAAAAATCCAACGGCACAATATTTGGAGTTCTGCTTTATCTTTTAACATGCAGCTCTATGCTTAAACCCAACCACACCTTATACTTTTTACCGGCTTCTGCAAGCTGCGCAGCACAATCGTTGCGCAGTCTTGCAGAAGCTATTATTTTTTTCCTGCTATTTTTACCCTTTATCGGCTTAGCTCAGGAAAGGCAACCATTACATGGGCGTGTTATATATGACGATATGCCACTTGAACAGGTGCTTGTAGTAAACATATCGCTGCAAAAAGAAGTATACACTAACAGCCAGGGAGATTTTACCATAAATGCAAAACCCGGCGATGTAATTGCTGTAACCGGAAGCCGTGTACGTGAACAGAAATATACACTAAGCGCTGAAGATGTAGCTATGAATCCGCTTATTTTAAATGCAGACCTGCAAAATTATGAAATTGAGGAAGTAGCCATAAACCGCACACGGATTTCATCTTCAATCCTTAATCTGCCTATGGGCGCTAAGTACACTCCTGCTGAAAGAAAGCTTGAAACGGCAAGTAGTATGAAACCCACATTTTACAACACCATGACTGGAGGTTTCCTTCCGCTTGACCCCCTGTTTAATGCCATAAGCGGACGCACCAAATCCCTGAAGAAAATACTGGAGACCGAGAAAAAAGAATATACTATTGCCGATATAAAAAAGCATTATAGCAATGACCGAATAGTAAGTGAGCTCAATATACCTGCCGATTATGCTGACGGTTTTTTATTTTATGCCGCCGAGAATAAATATGTTGCAAAAGCTTTTAAAGATGGCGATATAGCGCTGGGACATAAATTCCTGGGGCAGCTTGCCCTTAAATACCTTAACCTTATTGGAGATGATAAATAAACTACTCTGCATCTTCGCCATACTGTTTATGGCAATAAGCGGTATGGCACAGGACAGGCAGCCCATAAAAGGGCTTGTTTATGCCGGTAATTATGGCGTAAAAGATGTACTTGTAGTAAACTTCAGTGCGCAGGCAGAAACCCGTACCGATACACTGGGCAGATTCACGATAAAAGCACGTGTGGGCGACTTGCTGGTAATTTCCTACCATACCATTGAAACACGTAAAATACGATACACACCCGATCTGGTTAAAAATGGCGTAGTACAGCTTGAAGTTACCATGACCGCTACCGAGATTGAAGATGTAGATATTACACGTAGCACTGTTACATCAACATCATTGGGTATACCTATGGGCAAAAAATATACGCCTGCGGAGAGGCGGCTCAAAACAGCCGGTTTAGATCCCAGCATCGGTATCGGTAATATGGCGGGGGTTTCCGTATCGTTTGATGGTATACTCAATGCCATAAACGGGCGGACCAAACGCCTCAAAAAAGAATTGCAGGTAGAACGCAGGGAATATGCCCTGGAAAAGCTGGATGTTCTTTTTCAGGAAACATACTTTACACAAACCCTGCAAATCCCTGAAGAAAACCTCAGCGCTTTTAAGTATTATGCTGTTGAAAATGACAACCTGCGAGCCGCACTCAATGATGGCCGTAAAGAACTGATTGAACTTTCTCTTGCAGATCTGGCCATACAATACAAAACCCTAAACAAGATTGGAAATTAAACCCATACATATAATCCTGTTTCTTTTCGCATTTGGAGCCCAGGCGCAGGAAAGAAATTTGGTAAAAGGCAGGGTTCACTCAAGTGGCTATGGCATTAATGATGTGCTGGTGGTAAACCTGAATGCAGAAGCGGAAACGCGTACAGACAGCATAGGTAACTTTAGACTAAACGCTAAAATAGGCGACCTGTTTGTAATTTCCGACCACAGAATTGAAACCCTGAAAGTACGCTACACACCCGATATGGTTAAAAACGGGGTTTTAACACTTAATGTAACTATGGCTGTGACCGAAATTGAAGAAATAGCTATAACACGCAGCAATATTACATCGCAGTCGTTAGGCATACCTATGGGTAAAAAATATACGGCCTCAGAAAGGCATCTTAAAACAGCAGGCGATTTTAAGCCCGTCCATCTTTTAGGCATTTTAGGAGGCTCACTGCCTATCGACCCGATTATAAATGCCGTAAATGGGCGGACTAAACGCATAAAAAAAGAAATTACTATTGAGAGAAAGGAACTCGCGCTTAAAAAGCTGGATGCGCTTTTTACCGAAGACTATTTTACCGAAAGGCTTAAGGTGCCGGATGATTATGTAGCAGGATTTAAAAGTTTTTCAATTGACAATGAAAACTTCCTACAGGTGCTTAACGAAGGGCACAAGGAAAAAATTGAAATGTCGCTTGCCGATCTTGCCGTACAATACCGTAACCTGGCCCAATATGATAAATAGACTCATCTGCCTTATACTCATAGTTTGCTCATTTGCTATACAGGCCCAAGAACGCGCTGCCATAAAAGGCAGGGTGTATACGGGGGTTGTAGGTATTAGCGATATGCTGGTAGTAAACTTTAGTGCACAAACCGAAACCCGGACTGACAGTTTAGGCTCTTTTACTATAAAAGCCCACGTGGGCGACCTTTTTATACTTTCTGACCACAGGATTGAAACCCGTAAAATACGCTACACACCCGACCTTTTAAAAAAAGGCATTGTCCAGCTTGAAGTAATCATGACTGCTACTGAAATTGAAGAAATATCCATTACACGAAGCAAAATAACATCGCAATCATTAGGCATACCGATGGGTAAAGCGTACACTCCGGAGCAAAGAAGATTGCGCGCCGGCAGCAGCGACCCGTTAGGTTATGTAATCAATGTACTTAGCGGCAGGCTTAAAATGCTGAAAGCAAATGCAAAAACTGAAAAAAAGGTATTTGCACTGCAAAGCCTTGATGATAGTTTCGATGAAAATTTTTATCTTGAAGAGCTGAAACTGGAAAAAGAACAGATAGGCGGATTTAAATATTATGCGATAGAAGATGAAGCGCTTCGTTATGAATTAATTAATGGAACTATTGGGACTATAAAATTTAAGCTGGCCGAACTGGCTGTAAAGTATAAAAAAGCTAATGCAGAATAAACTGCTATACATACTGCTTTTAATTCCTCTTGTTGCATTGGCGCAAAAACCGCCGCGCGAACTTTTACGCGGGCGTGTTGTTGCTGTAGCCGATACGCTCATGGTAGAAAATATACAGGTAAAAAACAAAACTTCGCACATTAGCGCTGTTACCGAACGTAGCGGGAATTTCACCATTTATGCACGGCCGGCCGACACTTTGATATTTACAGGCATAGCTGTGCGGGATGCCATGATGATTGTAAAAAAAGACCATTTTACTGATAAGCGCCTTATAATCCCAATGGATGTAAACGTTACGGTTATTGATGATGTAATGATATCTCCCTTAACCGGTAACCTGAATAAAGACAGTCGCGATGCTAAAACCAAAAACCTTACTCCCATGTTCAATTCGGGCAGTATTGTAAAGAATGATATCAGGACAAGTATACGGGAATACAAATACAGGGAAGAACAAAACAACCTGGTTGACCCTGTAAACCGCGAACTGGTGGGAGTTGATTTTGTAAAAATATACAAGTCCATTTTCAAGCCTAAGAAAAAGAGAAATGAGGCACAGTACTATACCCGGCGCAATTTTGCCGAAGTAGCACAGGAGCGCTTTACTTTTCACTTCTTTACCGAAACACTAAAAATCCCGAAAGATGAGATAGGGCTCTTCCTCGTTTATTGCGATGAAGGGAATTGGTCTCAGGCCCTACTTAAACCTGAAAAGGAGTTTGAGCTAACCGACTACCTGGTTACTAAAAGCCGTGAATACCTGAAAACGAGAAAATAATTTCTTTTTTAGTAGCTTTGGGGTATGAAGAGGATATGCCACTTTATATTACTCCTGTTACTTGCTGCAACATTAACTTCGGCTACAGCGCATAAATTTTATGTTGCTGTATTCCAGATGGATTATGTGCCTCAAAAAAAAGTGATCCAGGTTACCGGCCGCATTTTTGTAGACGACCTTGAAGCTACCCTGAACAGGAAATACGGCAAAAAATTCTATTTCGGCGCTAAACAGGAATTGGCAGGAGCTGATGAATATCTCAAAAAGTATTTTACCGAAAAAATACAGGTTAAAGTAAATGGCCAGGCCAAAGCACTTACGTTTTTAGGAAAAGAAATGGAAGATGACGTATTAGTGTGTTATTATACGCTGCCGGCCGAAAGCAACGTAAAAACCCTCGAGGTAAACAACACCACATTAATGGAAACTTTTGAGGATCAGCAGAACATTATCCACACCAACATAAACCGTAACAAAAAGAGCCTGTTGCTTACCAATAGTAACAGAGGAGGAAAACTTGACTACTAAGCCATGAAAAAATTATTATACAGTCTTTCATTCATAACCGGACTAACTGCGGCTGCACAGGAAACACCTGCCAAACGCGAGCCGGGGCACTACGACAATAATAAGTTCAGCCAGATGTATGATCTTCTGGCTACGCCTAATATGTTCCGCACGGCATCAGGAGCTCCGGGCCCTGCCTATTACCAGCAACAGGCAGATTACAAAATGGATATTGAGCTTGATGATAAAAATGCACGTATTAACGGTATTGAAACCATCACATATCATAATAATGCCCCCGAAGCACTGGAATATCTTTGGGTACAGCTCGACCAGAATCAGAAAGCGCCCAACAGCCAGTCGCCGCTTGCCGAAAGCCAGCGCATGGATGGCGCATACCCGGCCGATAACTTTTCGCGCAGGTACCTGGAGCAGCCTAAAGAGCGTGGCTTCAATATTGAATATGTAAAAGACGCTAAGGGCAACCCCATGAAACATACCATCAATTATACCATGATGCGTATAGACCTGGATAAGCCGTTAAAGAGTGGTGAAAAAATATCCTTTTCAATTAAATGGTGGTTTAATGTGATTAATTACCGTGCCGAAGGTTTCCGCTCGGGCTATGAGCATTTTGATAAAGACGGGAACAACCTGTATGTAATAGCACAGTTTTATCCCCGCATGGCGGTATATAATGATGTGGAAGGCTGGCAGAACATGCAGTTTTGGGGAGCGGGCGAGTTTGCCCTGCCATTCGGTAATTTTGAAGCTAACATTACTGTTCCTGCCGATCATATCATGGAAGCTACCGGCGACTTGCTAAACAGAAAAGAGGTACTTACGCCTGCACAGATAAAACGCTACGAGCTGGCCACCAAAACATTTGATAATCCTGTTGTGGTAGTCACACAAGAAGAAGCTGAAACGGCAGAAAAAGGCTTTTCGGATAAAAAGAAAACCTGGAAATTTAAAGCAACTAATGTCAGGGATTTTGCTTTTTCTACTTCACGCAAATTCATTTATGATGCCATGGCTGTAAAGCTGCCGGGAGGTAAAAGCGTTATGGCGATATCACTCTACCCAAAAGAAAGTAATCCGCTTTGGGGCGAAACCTCAACACGTGTTGTGGCACATACATTAAAAACATATTCAAAGTACACGTTTGACTATCCATATCCTAAAGCTATAAGCATATCTGCCGAAGACCAGGGGATGGAGTATCCTATGATATGCTGGAACTATGGCCGTCCTGATGAAAAAGGCTTTGTGAGCGAGCGTATTCGTAATGGTATGACAAGTGTAATTATACATGAAGTGGGGCATAACTTTTTCCCGATGATCGTAAACTCTGACGAACGACAGTGGACATGGATGGATGAAGGCCTAAATACCTTCCTTCAGTACCTTACAGAACAGGAATACAGGGCTGGCTACCCGTCTCAACGCGGGCCTGCTGCCAAAATTGTACCCTATATGAGTGGCGAACAGAAGTTCCTGGAGCCTATCATGACCAACAGTGAGAGTATTCACCAGTTTGGCGCCAACGGTTATGCCAAGCCAGCCACAGGGCTAAATATACTGCGCGAAACCATTATGGGCCATGAACTGTTTGACCATGCTTTTAAAACCTATGCTAACCGCTGGAAGTTTAAGCATCCTACGCCTGAAGATTTTTTCAGGACCATGGAAGACGCATCGGCGGTTGATCTGGACTGGTTTTGGCGCGGATGGTTTTATTCTACCGATTATGTTGATATCGGCATAGCTGATGTAAAACAATATTTTGTTACCGAAGAGCAGACCAAAGAAATGAAGGACTATGCCGTAAAACGCGGAAGGTTTAACGAAGACCGTGGGCCTTTTATTTACATGATTGCAAATAATTCTGCCGATATTACAAAAGAGGTACAGAAACCGCTTGCAATAGCCGATGTGAAGCTGCTGAACACGTATGTACAGGAAAAATTTACACCGGAAGAAAGAACGAAACTGAGATCACCTAAATATTTTTATGAAGTGACTTTTGATAAGCCTGGCGGAATGCTGATGCCGATAATTGCAGAACTTACTTTTGAGGATGGAACAACCGAAATGTATAAATTCCCTGTGCAGATATGGCGTAAGAACCATCAGGTAGTGGCGAAAGTATTTGCTACCGAAAAACCTGTTAAGAAAATAACACTTGACCCTAAACTGGAAACGGCCGATATTGATGTAACAAACAATGTGTGGCCTAAGAGTGAGGTAAAATCAAAATTTGACCAGTTCGAGAAAAAATAAACAAAATAAAAAAGCCTTTACATTACTGTAAAGGCTTTTTTTAAACTACCTGTAAAGATCGAACCAACTCCGATAGCCATTTTGGCTTAATTAAACAGATAAAACACACAAACTAAATTCATTTTAATAAGACCTATTTTTCCGGCTTCATCCAGAAATAATCAATTAAGTATTTGCATTGCAAAATCAGATCAACAACACTTAGATAATTAATAATTGCTTTTTAGTATGAAATTTTATAAGTTACTAATAAAGCATTATTAATGGAATAACAATACAATATTAAATCAAAGAAAAGCTATAATTTTTACCGATGGATTAACGTAGGGTTTTAGAAGATTCTCGTAGAGAATTGAT
>JBQGDS010000168.1:0-12071 GCA_052039185.1 Flavobacterium sp. | reverse complement strand
CATTGCATCAGCCTGCATAGCCGGAAGCTTCAGGCTTATTATACCTGTGGTTGGGTTCGGGTAAATTTTAAATTCTGTTTTGGCTTCATCAATCACTGCCATTACCTGGTCATCAGCATATGGGCCTACATCATCTACCGTAAGCGGCATGTAGGTTACAGGCTGTGTACTGTAGTGATCTGCACCGGGATTGCTCAACGCAGGACGCACATGCCCATCGATATCATCAGCCACGGTAAGCGGAGCATAGCCATGAGCCAAAACAGGCGTTGCAGCGCTGGCCTTCCATAATGTCCCGTCAAAAACCAATTCCGGGTTTTGATTAACGGCCTGTACCGTAGTAAACGCAGGGTTTCCTGTTACAACCTGTGCCGAACCCGTAGGATACACCAGGTTGTTGTAAAACTCTACCTCGCCGGACTGGCTATTGTAAAATTTTACAAGGCTATTTTGCGAACCTGTTATAAGATTGTTGAAGATGTAAATATCCTGCAACTTCTTACTATACGACCCGTCTGACTTTGCATAACCTATCTCTATACCATAATCATTATTAACCAGGGTATTGTAACATATATTTATGCGTTCGGCACGATAGTGAAGGCTCGGGTTAGTATTTACCCCGGTTACGGCGTCGCCCTGCGTCAGTACAATTGGCGCTTCCCACATAGTACCTTTCAGTCCCTCGAAATAATTATTCACTATAACATGCTCAGTACCGTATATCCTTATACCTCCGGTATATATAGGTGTTGTACCAAACATGCCATTAGGCTTGTCAGCACCAAAAAAGTAATTGCCCTCAACCCTGTTGCGATTACCTTGGCGCAGGCACACCGTACCATAATTACGCTTGAAGGTATTATGCCTTACAATATTGTCATTTGATTTAACAGACACTATTTCCGGATCTCCATCACAGTCTTCAAAAAGATTGAACTCAACAACAGTATGGCCGCTTGAGTTACAAAGCTGGCTGTTCCCTATCCGGATAGATTCCTTTTCATTTTCAACCCGAGGTGAGTTGTTGTAAAAATAATTATGGTCTATCCTGTCATGGGTTGACTGGTAGTTCTCCGTTTGCGTCTGGTTATATGTCCCGTCTATAGTAATAAAATTACCTGCGGTAAACTTGTTCTTAAAAATATTAAGGTCTATACGGTTATGATGGCTCAGGAACTGAAACGTATAATCATTATAAGTACCTACTACAACAATCCATTTTACTGATGAAGTTGATGCCTGCTCAAATACATTTCGCGTAATGCGAATATTGTTTGAAGCTTCAAGCTTGATAAGCGTATTATTCCCCGTACAGTCAAATACAAAACCCTCAAAAACTATGTGTGCCGATTTTTTAAAGGCAAAGTAAGAAGCTCCCGTAAAGGTTACACCTCCCACCGTCTGCGCTTTTATTATGATAGGATTATCGGCAGTACCTTCTCTTGTAAATGAACAGTTGAAGTTATTATAAGTGCCATCAGCCAGAATAAATACCTGCCCCGGGGCAGCGCTGTTTACTCCGTTTTGTAAAGCTGTTTTGTTTGAAACTGTGGTAGTTTGCGCCCAAGAACTAAAACCCGACAGCAATAGTGTCACCAAGACATACAGGTATTTTTTTTTCATTTTTTTGGATTGGTTGGTTTTGGCATACAAATGCAAGTAACCGTAAGGCAACATGCATTTTAAAAAATAGTAATTAACCCGTAACCTTATAAAAAGGCAAAAACCGTGGCATAAAAATCCTCACTTCCCCAAGCGACAGAATAAAGCCATAACCGTCAAAACAACTAAAATTAATTGGTTGACCAAATATACATATTTTTTATAATGTGAAAAATGATTGCGATTTTTATCAAAAAACATTTATAATGCATAAAAATATAAATTATAATCAGCAATCATAAATATAAATTAATTTTATTGATATTTATTTAAACATTTAGAGATAACAACTAAAACGTTTTCGGAAAATTAGAATTAAAAATTTATTTAAATTATCACTAAATCTGCCAAACCAATTTTATTATTAACCAATTATTTAGAAGCAGAAAAAGGTTTATTTATTATTTTTGCAGTACAACAACATACACAGGGATTAATATACTAACATTCAATATAGTAATTATCAACCTCACTTCCCCAAGCGATACAATTACATGAATAGTATTACTCTGTAATGAAAGGAGCCATAATGGCTCCTTTATTTTTTATTTCAGCCTTTACATTATCATTTGAACCATTCACAATAAACCTTGATAAAATTTAAAGGTCTTATAATAATAGTTTATTATAATTAAAAATAAAACAACGAAAACGTTTTGGTTAACCAATTTTTATATAAATTAGCCCCGCTATAAATTCAAACAAACATGAAAAAGCTACTATTATTATTACTTATAGCCGGCTTTAGCGCCTCGGCTAAAGTTACCGTTCCAAAGTTTTTTTCGAGCCATATGGTACTTCAGCGTGATACACCTGTAACTATTTATGGCTGGGCCGGAAATGGTAAAACCGTAACCGTACAGTTTGCCGGCAAGGAAATGAAATCGGTCGTAAACACAAACGGAGAATGGAGCGTAACGTTTCCATCTATGCCAGCGGGAGGGCCATTTGAAATGAAGATATCAGAAGACAATACCCTTGCCTTTAATGACATTTACATGGGTGATGTATGGTTTTGCTCAGGCCAGTCAAACATGGGGCTACGCCTTGAAGACGCTGTAAACGGCGACCAGGAAGTAGCCAAATCGGCACATGATAAAATAAAACTTTTGCAGGTATCACGCACCATGGCGGGAACACCGCAAAAAGACATTGAAAAAGGCACATGGGAAACATCATCACCATCAAGCTCTAAAGGCTTTTCGGCTGTGGCTTATTTTTTTGGCCGTGAGCTTTACAATAAATACAATGTGCCTATAGGACTGATCAACTCCTCCTGGGGAGGGACTAATATTGAAGCCTGGATGAGTGCCGATGTTATGGGCAAACATAGTTCGGCAGCTAAGGTAATTGAAGAAATGAAAAACATAGACTTTACTGCCGTGATGAAAAACTACAAAAAAGAGTTTGAAGCATGGGAAGCTAAAGCAGACCGAGAAGATGTTGGCCTTAAAGAAAACTGGTTCGCAAAGAATCATAACACGTCTTCTTGGAAAGAAGTAAAGCTACCCGTGTATTGGAGCAAAGCTAAGATAACGCCAAACGATGGCGTAATATGGGTAACCCGCGAATTTGAATTAAACAGCAAAGACCTTGCGGTAAATAACCTGACATTAAGCATAGGCCGAGTTGACAATGAAGACATTACCTATATTAATGGTAATAAAGTAGGCGAAAACACCAACAAAGACCGTGACAGGTTTTACACTGTAGGCAAGGAAAACTTTACTGAAGGAAAAAATATCATAACTATACGTGTAAAAAACACAGGAGATATAGGCGGTTTCCGTAGTGATGCAAGTGCACTTTACCTGCAAACGGCTAACAGAAAAATAAGCCTGGCAGGCACCTGGAAATACGAAGCCGGAACAAAAAATATTGAGGCTGTGCCCGAAAGGCAGCACCCTACAAAATATGCTACTTCATTATACAATGGTATGGTAGCGCCATTCTTTGGCATTAAAATTAAAGGGATTATATGGTACCAGGGTGAAGCTAACTCTAAAAACGCAGCAGATTATGGCGACCTGTTTAAAACCATGATAGCCGACTGGAGGCAAAAGTGGCAGAAGGACTATCCTTTTATATTTGCACAGCTGCCTAATTATGCCAACCAGAACAACCGATGGATAACATTGCGCGAATCTCAGGAAAAAGCGTTAGAACTTAAAAACACCGGTATGGCCACGCTAATAGATGTTGGCAAGGATGATGATATTCACCCTATAAACAAACAGGAGCCTGCCCGGAGAATGGCGCTTATTGCCCAAAACATTGCTTATGGAGATAAGTCGGTTCCGGCTTCAGCTCCGGTATATCAAAACATGAAAGTTAATAATGGAGGTAGTGTATCAGTACTTTTTACAGGAGGCACTTTTAAACCCGTAGCCGAAAACATCAATGGCTTTATGATTGCGGGTAGCGATAAGAAATTTTATCCTGCAAAAGCCACACTTCAGGGTGATGGCAAAACCGTACTGCTTACCAGCAACGAAGTAGAAAAACCTGTTGCCGTGCGTTACCTTTGGGCCGATGCGCCCGGACAGATAATGCTTTATAATAAGGAAGGTATGCCTGCAAAGCCTTTCCGTACGGATAAGTGGTAGTACCTGTATAATGCCCAGAATGTGAGCCCTACAACATGAGGGATTTCAAAGAAAAAGCCACGGATTACACGAATTAACACCAATGAATTAGTGAAAATTTGTGTAGTTCGTGGCTAATATATTTTCATATTATCCTTTTCAACTGTATGTGAAGTTGGGTAATTCATGGCTGAATACTATCTTACTTTTTTACCCTGTCCTCGTTCTGCTTTACAAAGGCATCCCAACCCGAATAGCTTTTGCCAACTACTGTTTTACCCGAATTAAAAAAATGGCATACTGCTGCGGCAAGTCCGTCTGTACTGTCAAGGTTTTTAGGGAGCTCTTTAAGCCCAAGAAGCTGTTGTAGCATTTTTGCCACCTGCTCCTTACTGGCAGCGCCATTGCCTGTTATAGCCATTTTTATTTTTTTTGGCTCGTACTCGGTAATGGGTATTTGTCTTGACAGGCCTGCAGCCATAGCTACACCCTGCGCCCTGCCCAACTTGAGCATAGACTGAACATTCTTACCAAAGAAAGGCGCTTCAATAGCTATTTCATCAGGATGGTGCGTATCGATAAGCTCAATAGTACGCTCAAAAATCAGGCGCAGCTTTATATAATGATCATCATACTTGCTTAGCTGGAGTTCATTCAGCTGAAGGAATTCCATTTTTTTATTGATGACCTTAATAAGCCCAAAACCCATGATAGTGGTTCCGGGGTCAATACCAAGTATGATACGTTCGTGTGCCAAAGAGATACTAAATTAGTGCTGCAAAGCTATAATAATATGCTATTGCTTTTCTACATTTAAGATAACAGGAAGTATAAATTGTGTTTTAACCGGTATCCCCTGCTTTTGTGCCGGCTCCACCGCAGGAAAATCAGCCAGGCGGGCTTTCAGTATACTGTCAATTTTTATTTTATTATAAGCCACGCTATCCTGCGGGAACTGTGGCTCAAACTGAAGGCTCGCATCAGGAAATACAGTAACCTTTACCTGAATAGTATCCACTTCAGGATAAAGCACCGCCAAAGTATCTGTACTCAGCTTTTCCTGTACCAGGCGCGTCATTGATGAAAAGAAGCATTCCCTACGCTGCTGTTCGTTAAGTATACCGTCACATTCAGCTAAAGACGGATATGTACTAACCTCTTTCCAGTTGATCTCTTCCAAGCGTTTTTTAAGCAGCTCTTCCTCACTGGGTGCCTTCTTATCAAAAAACTGACATGAAGCAAGCAGAAGCAGTATGAACAGGCCTGAGAATCGTTTCATTTAGTAAGAAGTCTATATGCCAAAAATAAGGAAAAATAGTTAAGGCATATAACGATTAGCAGCAGAAAGACAATACCGGATAGCATAAAATCAAAAAAGCCCTCCAATTTAATGGAAAGCTTTTCATTGGTCTAACTACTAAACCTACTACGCTTACTACGGCGTAGCATAAACACCACAACTAATCTTAAATGCGTTAAATATTTTCGGCGCAAAAAGCCCCGCTATTCGCAGGGCTTCTCTTGCTTACTGGCGGTCTGGACGGGACTCGAACCCGCGACCCCGTGCGTGACAGGCACGTATTCTAACCAACTGAACTACCAAACCAGTGCTTCATTGCGGTTGCAAATATACAACTGTTTTCTGTTTCTCCAAATGTTTTCAAAGAAAAAATGAAAGTTTTTTTAGTCGTGTCATCCAAACTTTTGTTTTTCAACAAGGTAGGTTGTCAAAATTTTTTCAAATTTTTCATCTATCGAAACAGGAACATACTTAATTTTATACTG
Organism: Flavobacterium sp.; assembly: GCA_052039185.1. Lineage (GTDB taxonomy): Bacteria > Bacteroidota > Bacteroidia > Flavobacteriales > Flavobacteriaceae > Flavobacterium. The sequence continues at coordinate 6,036 of JBQGDS010000168.1, read as the reverse complement.
AATGCAGGTGTCGGCAACTTTTTTAAAGTAGGCATCAACCCGCTTTTCATACTCCTGTTTTACATTTTCGGCAAAAAGGTTTACCTCTTCACCTGATTCCATATCTATAAATTTACGCGGATTGTTGTCAAAATCAAAACTAAATTCGGTTTTTTTATCAATCACATGAAACAGCACCACTTTATGTTTGTTATGCTTCAGGTGCTGCAAAGCACCAAACAAAGCTTCATCATTACCCGGCTGGAACATATCGGTAAATAAAACGATCATGGAACGGCGGTGCATCTTCTGCGCTATCTGGTGCAGGAAAGTTACCGTATCAGTATTTTTTGAAGCCTTAGGCGAAGCCAAAACACTCTCCAGCCTGTCCAGCAGCATGCGATGATGCCTTCCACTGCCCTTTTCAGGCGCGTAGAACTCGTAATTATCCGAATAGATACTCATGCCTACCGCATCACGCTGACGCCTCAGCAAATCCATTAATACAGCGGATGCCAATACGGAAAAACCTATTTTATTCTGGTAAAACAGCTGCCCGTCTTTCAGCTCAGGATAATGCATTGATGATGAATTGTCCAATATGATATGACAGCGCATATTGGTTTCTTCCTCAAAGCGCTTGGTATACAGCCTGTCAGTTTTCGCATACAGCTTCCAGTCAATATGCCTGGTGCTTTCGCCGGGATTGTAAATTTTATGCTCGGCAAATTCTGATGAAAAGCCATGAAAGGGGCTTTTGTGCATTCCTGATATAAAGCCTTCCACGATCTGGTTAGCCAGAAGTTCCAGATGCGCAAAGCCTGATATTTTTTCTAATTGTCCTTCAATCTTCATATTACCAAATGTAAGCAATTACCACAAATAACGTAACAGGAAGCTTTTCATTATTTATAAAGAAAAACCCGGAGCAGGCTCCGGGTTTTGATAATTAGTATAACACTTTGGTGCTGGCAGCCTCAAAAGGCCGAAGCTCATCCAGCCTGCCTTCTTTAATTTTACGAACCCATTGCGGATCCTGCAGCAGCGAACGCCCCACAGCAACAAGGTCAAAATCGCCACGGTCATAACGGCGCAGTAAATCATCGAAACCTGTCACCTCCGAACCTTCACCCGCAGCAAACATTGCCATGAAATCACCTGACAAACCCACAGAGCCTACTGTAATAGTTGGCTGTCCGGTTACTTTTTTAAGCCATCCGGCAAAGTTAAGGTCGCTACCATCAAACTCAGCTTCCCAATACCTGCGTTGTGAACCGTGGAAAATATCAACCCCTGCATCAACAAGTGGTAATACCCAGTCTTCGAGTTCCTGTGGCGTATTTGCCAGTTTTACACTATAATCCTGCTGTTTCCACTGCGAAAGGCGAAGAATAATAACAAAATCAGGCCCTACGGCAGCACGCATGGCTTTTACAACCTCAACGGCAAAGCGGCTGCGTTCTTTTATTGTTTTACCACCATACTCATCGGTACGCGTATTAGTGCCTTCCCAAAAAAACTGATCGATAAGGTAACCATGTGCGCCATGTATTTCAAGCGCATCAAAACCAAGTGCTTTAGCGTCAGCTGCGGCTTTTGCAAATGCTTTTATAGTTGCCTCAATATCTTCTAAAGTCATAGTTGCAGGCCCTTCAAAAGGTTGTGAAGGCTCCCAGCCCATAGGCGTGTTGCCTACATGCCATATTTGCGGTGCAATGCTTCCTCCTGCTTTGTGCACTGATTCCGTTACCTGTTTCCATTGCGCTAACGCCTCAGTACCGTAAAAGTCCGGAATGTCTTTTAAGTTTTTTGAAGAAGGGCGGTCAATAACTGTTCCTTCAGTCAGGATAAGCCCTACGCCGGATTCCGCACGGCGGGCGTAATAATCTGCAATTTGCCTGTTAGGTATCCCATCTGTTGCAAAAGCGCGCGTCATAGGCGCCATAACAAACCTGTTTTTCAGGTTTAGCCCTTTGTATTGAAACGGGCTGAATAAAGGTTTAAAATCCATAATGTATATTCCGCCTGAACGGAGTCTGATTTTTTAATTAGAAATTTTATACAAAGTAACAAACAATAGTTTACTTTTGTAACCATTGATAGTTTATTCTGGTAACTAAAAAGTAACCATCTATGAAATCAAACGTTTTCAGGTACAGCAACTGCCCCATGCACCGCTCTATGGCAATACTGGGCACTAAGTGGAAGCCCATAATTATTTACGCTTTAAGAGAGCGTACGGCACGTTTCGGACAACTGCATGCGGCGGTAGATTCAATATCCCGAAAAGTACTTACCTCAACTTTAAAAGAGCTTGAGGCTGATGGTATATTGCTACGTGAGGAATTTAAGGAACTACCCCCAAAGGTAGAATACAGCCTGACTGAAAAAGGCAGGGCACTTATACCTATTATGAGGGAACTTACCGAATGGGACAACAAGTATTATGACCTTGGTAAAAAACATAAGGCAGATGAAGAAACAGCAGTATCAGCTATATAAAAAAAGCCACCGCTAAAAGCGATGGCCAACTATCTAAGGCAATAGATAATTTAATTATAGTAATGCATCAATTGCATTAGTGTATGTTTGCTTGGGAGCAACACCTACCTGCCTTCCCACAACTTCGCCGTTCTGGAAAACCAATACTGTAGGAATGTTCCTGATGCCGTATTTAGCAGCAAATTCCTGGTTAGCATCAACGTCTACCTTACCTACAACAGCTTTGCCTTCGTACTCATTGCTTATTTCTTCAATGATTGGGCCAACCATACGGCAAGGACCACACCATGCTGCCCAAAAATCTACTAATACGGGTTTATCTGATTTCAATACCACTTCTTCAAAAGTAGCATCTGTTATTGCTTGTGCCATTTGTATATACATTAAATTGATACTTCAAAGATAGCTATTAATATCTAAACGGAACGTTAAACCTGTATTGGATTTGCCTATGGGTACATAGATAAAATTTATTAAGAAATTTAGTTCAGTTTGAACATGAGTTCCAATTTTTCCAGTTCCTGCAATAACTCGTTAGATATATTTACTTTTAGTTTACGGCTTGGCATGGTTAGCTTGGTAACCACCTGAATATCTTCCACATTAGCAACTACGGGTTCATCCATTTCCATAACTTCACCATCTGCATCAGTATCGTCAGCCATTACTGTAACTTTATTTTCTATCTGAACCTGCTTCCTTACTTTTTCGAGTTCCATCACTTCAAACTGCACCGAATGGTCGCCCCTGTTTCCTGTAAATAACTGATGAAGCTTCATGATTTTGTTTTCATGAAGTTCTGCCACATTAAACTGAATGATAAGCTTTTTAGCAAAAGTAGTAAGGACATCCTGCAGGTACTGTATACCCACAAATTGCAGCCTTGGCTCACCACGCTTGCCTTCCTGGTTTACCCAGCCTTCGCGCACCATTACTTTTATATAGGTAAAGTTATTACCAATAAGGAAGTGCCTGAATTTTAAATACTCTTCGCCATATATCCTGAACTCGTAACTCTCATCATAGCCTTCCAGCACGAAAGACGCCCATCCTTTGCCATTCTTGGCTACTTTATGCTGTACATTAGAAATGATACCCCCAAAACTGAGGTTTTTATTTACGTGCTGCTCAAGGCTTTTAAGCGCATCCAGCTTAGAATTACAGAAGTACTTCATCTCAAACCTGTAATCATCAAGCGGGTGCCCCGAAATATAGATACCTACCACTTCACGCTCCTTGGCCAGTTTTTCCATAGTACTCCATTCTTCACACGGGGGCACTACCGGCTCTGGTATCTGCACTTCACTTGCTTCGCCAAAAAGGCTTACCTGGCTGGAGTTTTCATTTTCCTGGAACTTGGAGCCATAACGCATAGCCTTTTCCAGGAATGAGATATTTTCGCTTGCATCTACATGGAAATACTGTGCCCTGTGAGTATTGGTAAAACAGTCAAACCCACCGGCAAGCGCTAAGTTTTCAAACGCTTTTTTATTAGCTGAACGTAAGTCTATACGCTTGGCAAGATCAAATATTGATTTGTATTTTCCGTTTTTCCTGTTCTCAACAATAGTATCAACCGCACCGGCACCCACACCTTTTATAGCACCCATACCAAAACGCACCGCGCCCTGGTCATTTACGGTAAACTTGTAGTACGATTCGTTAACATCAGGACCTAAAACCTGCAAGCCCATTCGCTTACATTCTTCCATAAAGAAAGACACCTGCTTGATATCGTTCATGTTGTTGGAAAGCACCGCAGCCATATACTCAGCAGGGTAATGCGCCTTAAGGTAAGCCGTTTGGTAGGCCACCCATGCATAACAGGTAGAGTGCGACTTATTAAATGCGTAACTTGCAAAAGCTTCCCAGTCCTTCCATATCTTTTCAAGTGTTGCCGGATCATGCCCTTTGGCTGCTGCCTGCTCCACGAACTTGGGCTTCATCTTATCAAGTACGTCTTTCTGCTTTTTACCCATTGCCTTACGGAGTACGTCGGCCTCACCTTTAGTAAAGCCGGCAAGCTTTTGGGACAAGAGCATTACCTGTTCCTGGTATACGGTAATACCATAGGTTTCCTTTAGGTATTCCTCACACGCATCAAGGTCGTACTTAATTTCTTCCTCGCCGTTTTTCCTGCGGACAAAGCTTGGGATATATTCAAGCGGCCCGGGACGATACAGCGCGTTCATGGCTATAAGGTCGCCAAATACTGTAGGTTTAAGGTCCTTCATGTACTTTTGCATACCTGGCGATTCATACTGGAATATACCAACCGTTTCACCACGCTGGAAAAGCTCGTATGTTTTGGTATCGTCTATAGGGAACGTATCAGGATCAAGGTCAATACCTGTGCGGTATTTTACCAATTTAACCGTATCTTTTATAAGGGTAAGGGTCTTAAGCCCCAAAAAGTCCATTTTAAGCAAACCTGCGCTTTCCACCACCGAGTTATCAAACTGGGTTACATACAGGTCGGAATCCTTCGCTACCGACACAGGTACGAAATTGGTTATATCATCAGGTGTGATGATCACCCCGCAGGCATGGATACCTGTATTTCGCAGTGAGCCTTCCAACACTTTGGCCTGCTGAATTGTTTCAGCACCAAGGTCGCCTGCATCGGCCATACCTATAAGTTCCTGTACACGCTCAAACTCATCGCTGCGAAGCGCACCACGAAGCGCATTGGCATCAAGATTAAATATCTTTGCCAGCTTCATGTTCGGGATAAGCTTGGCAATTTTATCAGCTTCAAAAAGCGGCAGGTCAAGCACACGGGCGGTATCACGTATAGATGATTTAGCCGCCATAGTACCATAGGTAATAATCTGCGCTACCTGGCTTGCACCGTATTTATTTATAACGTAATCCATAACACGGCCACGCCCTTCATCATCAAAGTCAATATCAATATCAGGCATTGATACACGGTCAGGATTCAGGAAACGCTCAAAAAGCAGGTCGTAAGCAATCGGGTCGATATTAGTAATACCAAGGCAATATGCCACAGCACTGCCTGCAGCAGAACCCCTTCCCGGCCCTACCGAAACGCCAAGATTACGCGCTTCGGCAATAAAATCCTGCACAATGAGGAAATAGCCGGGATAACCTGTGTTTTCAATCGTCTTCAGTTCAAAGTCAAGGCGCTCGCGAATATCATCTGTTATCTCAGCATAACGCCTTTCAGCACCCTTATACGTCAGGTACCTTAAATATTTATTTTCACCACGCTTGCCACCGTCCACTTCATCTTCAGCATCCTGGAACTCTTCAGGGATATCAAACTTTGGAAGGAGTACATCGCGATACAGTGAATAGGTCTCAATTTTGTCTACAATTTCCTGTATGGTAACAATCGCTTCAGGCAAATCGGCAAAGAGCTTTTTCATCTCATCGCCCGACTTGAAATAATACTCATTATTAGGCAGCCCATAGCGGAAACCCCGTCCCCGCCCTTTAGGTGTTGCCAGCTTTTCGCCGTCTTTTACACACAGTAAGATATCATGCGCATGCGAGTCTTCCTTTTCGGCGTAATAGGTATTGTTAGTCGCT
>JBQGDS010000167.1:0-12903 GCA_052039185.1 Flavobacterium sp. | reverse complement strand
CGCTTATATCAAGATGAATCATTTTATGATAAGGGCAAATGCTCGTCTGCTTACGATTTGCCGGGATCCACTGCTTTACCTTTGGGCAACGGTCACCCGCCAGGTGGCCGCTTTTCGCGCAAACCTCAACTTCCTCCAGATCATTGTAAGGCGGTGCAAACCATTTTTGTCTTGGCAGCAGGTTAAAAACATCACACAATATAGGCGCTGCGCTGCCCACCCCTGGTAATGATGGCCTTCCTTCGCCTGATGCGTTCCCAACCCAGACACCCACCACATAGCGCGAATTAGTTCCAATAGCCCAGCCATCACGGCTACCGAAACTCGTTCCGGTTTTCCAGGCAATTTCTAAAGAGGAATCGTAAAACCGCCATGCCTCATCGCCTTCCGGCCGGTTAACCTCTTTCATTGCATTGTAAGTAAGCCATATACTCCCGGCGCCCAACTGCGGTTTATTATAGGTCTCATTACCAAAATCCTGTTTAAAACTGCTGTCCCAATTGAGTTCTGCAAATTCTTTAGTGCGGTATTTCGCCTGGGTAGTGGTAAAATGATTCAACGTAGATGTAAGCCCGGCATAGGTACGGGTCAGATCCCAAAGGTTTGATTCAGCGCCACCCAATATTAAGGATAAGCCATAATGATTGGGATGCTTATTAATGTCCTTAAGCCTGAAATGCTGCAGCTGTTCATAAAATTTATATACGCTGTGGTCTTTAAGCAAAAGTACCGACGGTATATTGAGCGATCGTGCCAAAGCACGCTGCGCCGGTACTGCGCCATCAAAAGTATTCTCGAAATTTTTAGGCATGTACCCTCCTATCTGTGTCGGAATATCAGGTACAAGAGTGTTGGGCAGCAGTTCGCCTTCATCAAGCATTGAAGCATACAGGAACGGCTTAAGTATGCTGCCTGTGCTTCGTGGTGCGGTTATAATATCTACATCTTTGCCGTGTGCTTTATCGGTTGGGGAATTACCCGCATACGCCAGTATATTGCGGGTTTGCACATCTATTACTATTATCGCCAGGTTATGAATTTCAGACTGACGGTATTCATTATAATAGCGTGATGCAATTTGGTTTACACGGCTTTGCAGCTGCTGTTTTACGGTAGTTTTTGTCCTGTGCCCTTCCTTACTTTTAGCAATGTGCTGCAAAAGGTGCTGTGCCCCCTGCGGCAACGCATAGGGTTGTTGCGGAAGCCTCTCCCGCAGCGCAAGCTCATACGTTGTTTGGTCTATAATTTTTTCATCGTACAGCTTTTTAAGGAGACGGTTGCGTTTGGCAAGCAGTTTTTCCTGGTTTTTGCCGGGATAAATAAGGCTTGGTGCATTAGGCAATACAGCTAATGTTGCCGTTTCCGCCCATGAGAGCTGATGCGGCTGAACACCAAAATAGCGCCATGCAGCCATTTCCAGCCCCACTACATTACTCCCAAAAGGTGCATGTGCCGCGTAAAGGTTTAGTATTTCATCTTTAGTATAACGGGTTTCAAGCCTTGTAGCCTGTATCAGTTCAATAATCTTTTCGAAATAACTGCGTTTTTGCCCGTCGCGCGATAGGCGTATTACCTGCTGCGTAAGCGTACTTCCGCCCCGCACTACCCTGCCTGCCCTGTAATTTTGGCGTACTGCCTTAACCATTGCCACAGGATTAAACCCGGGATGGCTGTAAAAGTGCTGGTCTTCAAAATATACTATGCACTTCCTGAACTTGTTTGGTATACTGTCTTGCGCAGGAAAACGCCATTGCCCGTCACGTGCTATGCGCGCGCCAAGCAAATCGCCTTCGTCACTTTCAATAACGGTGGAATATGGAGTATTAAAAAGTGTGCGTGGCAGGCAGAAGTAATACAATACCAAAAACAACAGCGTAAATGCTGTTGTTTTTTTATGTTGCCTGATCCAATCCCACAGGTTTTTAAAAAACGTATGGGTTTTACGCATATACTCCATAATCAATACCCCTAACCGTATAGGGCATCACAATCTTTATCTTATTACTTTAACCCATTCTCCTTTAGTGCGCGCTACAAACGAATTATCATACATGGCCTCTGCCTGCACACCCGGCAGGTAATAGCTGCCCGGATAGGATGCATTAAGCAGTATCCTGAACGTTTTAGTTTCATTTGACCTTAATGCAAAGTAGAAATTCGTCCTGTCATCCCTTATGTCGGTATAATCCACCTTGTTATCGGCAAATTCACCAAAATCAGTAAACCTGGTGTTTACAATTTCCCAACCGGAAGGGATAATCTGCGTGAGCGCTACATTGTCTACAAATTCACCTTTCATATTACTTACAGTAACCTCGGCTACAAACTCTGTGCCCTGCGCCAGGCTTGACGGATTTATAATCCTTCCGCCCCTGTCTTTAAACACAATACCCGTACTAAGCCCGCGCTGCAGTTCCTGCTCCTGGCCTACAGGCAGTATTCCGCTGTAGCTTACTTTTACGTACAGCGTGTTCTTCTGGTTATTTTTTACCGTAACGGCTGATGACCCTGTGATATCCCTATCTGCAAAAGTTTTATTCGTTTTAATAGAGTTTGTTTTACCCTTAGCCATATAGTTAACATCAATACCTTTACCGCCGTTAGCAGCTGCAAAGCGGGACATAGCATACAGGCAGTACGCGGTGGTCTGGGTACTCATCCACTCACCTGAACCCATTTGTTTTGCCAGTTTATTAGCCATTACAAACGCTTTTTCCTTTTGCCCAAGTATTACCAGTGTTTCAAGTGCCATTGCCCTGTTACGTTCCGGCGAACCATAATAGTAATACTGGTACGGGCTGTTTGTTTCATCCAGCGAGCTTTGGTTTAGCAATGCCTGCCCCACATTGCGTTGTCCCGCAAGAGCATAGGCGGCTGCAAGACGAAGCTTACTTTCGTTAGATATGCCTGATGTTTCCCTGAGCCTGTTCATGGATGAAAGGTCTGCAGCGCCGGCCAGCGCCAAAGTGTACAGCCTGTATGCCTGTGCAAAATCATTTCTGTAAGCATCACTGTAACGCCATTCTCTTGCCATTTTCTGCTGGTAGGCTATCCACAGCTTTTTAGCGTTTGGCGGCAATACATACCCTTTTTTCTCCGCTTCGATAAAGAAATGCCCAACATAGCTTGAACCCCAGTCATCGGGTGTCATATTGCCGGGCCAATAGCTGAAGCCGCCGTTTGCTATCTGGTATTGTGCCAGTTTATGTATCGCTGCGGTAACGTTGGTTTGTATCTTTTGTTTTCGTGCCTGGTCAATATCGGCTATATCTGCAAGATACAATTGCGGGAACGCGCCCGATGTTACCTGCTCAAGGCAGCCATGCGGATACTGTATCAGATAATCCAGCCTGCGGTTAAAGTCGATGGACGGGAAGGATGAAACTTCCAGCCTGGCTTTATTGCTTCCTGCTATACCAAAAGCCTCCCAGTTAAGCGTAGCCGATTGCCCCGGTGCAAGTACCAGTTCCTTATAATCATGCGTTACAGGGTTAGGATTTACAATATCAAGCTCTACATCATAACTTGTTTTTTCTTTGCCCGATGTTGCCACAACTGTTACTTTACCTATCCCTGTAAGGTCGCCCACCTCAAGGTCAAAATACGCTACCTTTTCATCTGGCCTTGTAAAGCTTATATTTTGGGATGCACTACCTATAACTTTAAGCCCATTACTGGTTTTAACCTGTAATGTAACATTTTTAACATGGTTTTCCATGGCAAATACCGTTACCGGTAATGTAACCTTTTCCTTTTGTGTTACCTTACGCGGAAGCGATGCCAGTACCATGAGCGCGCTGCGTACAGGCGTGGTTTTTTCAGCGCTGCCGTAAGCGCTTGCTTCAGCATTGGCTGCCACTACCATAGTGCGAACTGAGCCCACATACATAGGTAGTTTTATAGTGTGCGATTTTGTTTCGCCTTTACCTAAACTAAATGGGCCCAAATGAATGACCACCGGTTTAAAGCGGTTGGCTTTTTTAGCCTGCCCACCACCTAAGTCTTCATCACCCCCAATACTGAAAACCTGGTTTACCTGGCCACCGTAAGCGCCAATAATATTATCATAAACATCCCATGTTTTTACACCCAGCGCCTCTTTGGCATAAAAATCATTCCAGGCATTAGGTGTTTTAAAGCGTGTAAGGTCAAGCAGGCCATCATCAACAATAGCTATGGTATAAGTCATGGCCCGGCCTGTTTTCTCACTTACCTTAATAGTCGTTTTCTGTTCAGGCTTTAATACTACAGGCATATTTATCTGCGGTTCAAGCATGGTGTTCTTGTCCACTACTTCAATTGGCACAATACCATAAAGGCGGATAGGCGAATCATTTTCGGTTGAGGCATGCGGTTGCAGTAATGTTACATGAACATATACGTTTGGCGCCATTTCCGGAGTAACCGGTATTTCAGCATTGGTCTCGCCTTTCTTGGTTTCTGCCCAATACGTTTTTATCACCTTTGAGCCGTTTTCAAGCGATATCAAAGCCCTGCCACCTTCACTTGATGGGAAAGAGATGTGAACCTTTTCACCTACATTATATTTTTCCTTATCGGTTGTAAATACAAGCATTTTGGCTTCTTCTCCTGCAGCATTGCGAGACCTGCCGCTCCAGTACGGATAATCTACATAAAGAGTTTCGCCTGATGAATGCCCTCCTTCAACATCGGTAACACGAATCATGTACCTGCCCCAATGATCCTCTTCGGTTTTCAGGTTAAATGCCGCCTTCCCACTACCATCAGTAGTAATGCGGGTGGAATAATACGGTGTATTGGATAGCACTGCGTTGTACGATGAAAGATTATCATGCGTGGCATCCCACCACCAGCGCCATTCTACCTTATACACTTTTACATCAAGCTGACGGTTTGCCTTCGGCCTGCCTGCTCCTGATAATGTTACCACATCAAACCTGTTGGTTTTCCCGGTCTCCAGCATACCATACTTGTTAGCTTCCGGCATTTTTACCCCTACATAGGTATCATAAGGCGAATAAGTAGACGTTATAACATCGGTGCTCACATCACCGCCTTTTTCATAGGCTTTAGTAATAATGGCGGCTTTAAGCATACCCGGTGCACGCGATTGCAGTTGCGGCTGAAGTGTTACCTGCGCATTACCGCTGCCATCGGTTTTACCGGAGTAGATATTTACCTCTTCTGTTTTAAAACTTTGTGCAGGGTCGTCAAAATAGTAATTGTGATAGCCTTTAAATTCCGTTTTTTGTTTCAGGAATTTAGCCTGCATTTCCAGCTTAAGGTCTTTTGCAATAGCGCCGTGCAGCCATGCCACATTTACATTAGCCGTGTTTGGCGTGTTGCCATAAATTACCTTACCCTCAAAACCATTCTTTATTTTTAGCCTGTTTGGCTTTATGGTTTCAATTTTTATACTCTTATAAAACTTAGCGCCACCTATTGAAACCACAGCCTCCCAGTTACCCGTAGGTGACGTTGGGTTTGTTTTTACTTTGAAAACATAATGATTGCTCCCGTTTGAAGGCTGGACTGTCTGTATCACTGCTTTGCCATTAGGGTCGTTAAGGCGCAGCTTGATAGGGTGTGACGCAGGAAGTTTGGCCTCTTTATCGTTTACTATAAAACCAAGATAAATAATATCGCCCGGACGCCACACACCACGCTCACCATAAATATAGCCTTTCAGCCCTTTTTGCAGGCGGGTACCATCTACATCAAAATTACTGACTGATTGTGCACCACCGTCATACAATTTTATGTAGGTGGTGTTATTGTCTTTTTTAACCACTGCAAAAAAGCCCGGTTTGTCAAGTGTGAAACTTACCGTACCCTGATCGGTAGTGGTTACCGAGGTAAGCAGTTGCTGCTGGAAACTATATACCTCAATTTTAGCACCTGAAACGGGCTCAGTAGTCAATATATTATTTACCGCGAAGAAATAGCTGTTGTTTTCCCCGCGCTTGGCTATAACGCCAAGGTCACTCGCCAGTACATTAGTAGCAATCTTACGGTTATAGTAATACGACTTGCTGCAAGGATTTTCCCTTTCGCGCCAGTCATAATCATAATCGTAATAATCATAGTATTCTTCACCATACCCGCCATACTCATCCTGCTGTGCGGTTTCTTCCTCATCTTCCTTATCGGCAAGAACTGACGGATCATTACATTTATACAGCGAATACGATGGCTTATAAGTAATCTCAACCCTGTATATAGCGCCCTGTTCGGGTTTTATAAGTGTGGAAAGATCCAGCGCAAACGAGTTCCATTTGCTGTAATCATTTAATTTGTTGGTGTTCAGCACTACCTTTTGTGTAGCTATTGGCAGTGCCACTTTGCGAAGGTCGTAACTACCGTCCAGCTCATTATCCTGCAGGAATTGCAGTACGTTGTTCTCAAAAATCCGGTATATTTTTACATCAACGGCTTTAAGGTTTACCGCCTGAAAGTTTACTTTAAGGTTACTTGAGCTTGGCAGTATGGTTCCGCTTTTTACAAATTTCACTTCGGGCTTCAGTTGCTCAAACAGTACTTTTAGCGAATAGGTCTGCTTCATTTTATAACCGTCGGTATTCTCAATCCCCTGAAATGCCTCAACCAGGAAATTACCATTTAATGGCTGGTCAAAAAATACTTTCAGCAGGTTACCGTCTACAGCATAGCGCATGGTATTTACGGTTTCAACCGCCACAAGCCCGCTAAAATCCTGGTCTTTGCGCAATGGGTCAGAAAAGTTGATAAGCAGTTCCTGCGTGTCGCCATCGCCTACACGCATGCTCATTACTTTCATGACTTTGTTGGAAGGCACTTCAAACTCCTGCTCGCCCTTTTTATTTATACCAGCTTTATCTCCATTCCATAAAATTTTTATACGTCCTGTATTTTCACTACGGCGTATACTGTCAACAATTACATTAAACTCTGTACCTGTCGCGGTATTACCATCAAAGCGTATAGGGAGCTGCCTGCCATCCTGCTCTGCCCTTACCAGTTTTTTAGCCGTGGCAAGATCCATTACATCGCTGGTTTTAAGCCTGGCGTTGAGGTATTGCATTTTCCTGCTGTACGATTGCAGGTCGCGGGTTTCTACAAGGAAATCCTGCTGTATGGTTTTTATGGTAAAGCTAAAATCCTTCAGATCCTTTGGCACATCTATAAATTTTGAAAGATGCAGCGTAACCTGGTATTCCTTATCCTGATCCAGATTTTTAGCGGGGCGGAAAGCTATGATATTTTCCGGCAGGTAAATTACCTTACCTTCAACCGAAGGCGAAATACTGTAATAGCTTTTATCAAGTTCCTGGTTTACCTTCCATTCTTTTTTAGCAAAAGCCAGGCCCACCTGGATATCAGACCGGGCTGATACCACACCCGACGAAAAACTGGTTATATAATCACGGTATTTTGTAAAATCAGAATCAAAATCTTCCCTTGATTTTTTGCAGGAATTAAGTACAAAAAGTACTGCTAAAACCAGTACCAGTCTGAAAGTTTTCATGTGGCTGCGTTCGTTAGGTTAGTTAACTTGTTGTTTTCCGCTATAACTTATAACAGGTAAACAATATTGTAATAAATGTAAGATTATTTTTAAATTGTTACAACACGTTAACAAAACCTTAAAAACTGTAGAAGCTCTTTATTTCCTGCGCTGCCTGAAAAATTCTTTTACCAGCATACCGCATTCATCAGCCATCACACCGCTTACTATTTCGGTCTTAGGATGCAGCTTTCCACCCATAACCCTGTAACCTCTGTGATCGTCGGCAGCGCCATATACCACTTTAGCTATCTGGCTCCAGTAAAGGGCGCCGGCACACATCTGGCACGGCTCAAGCGTTACATACAGGGTGCAGCCGGTTAGGTACTTGCCGCCAATAAAATTAGCTGCCGATGTTATAGCCTGCATTTCGGCATGTGCTGTAACATCAGTAAGCAGCTCGGTAAGGTTATGGGAGCGGGCAATCACTTTATTGTCAATTACCACTACCGCACCTACGGGCACTTCGCCTTTTTCAAAAGCAATTTCAGCTTCCTGAAAGGCTTTCTTCATGAAATATTCGTGAGAGAAAATATTTTCCATACCACAAAAATAAGTTTTGGAGAAATACGAATAATGCAGATGAGGCAGATTTTAACCATTATAACAAATTAGTGGTAATCGTGTAAAATCCGTCGAATCTGTGTTTCAATCTCGTAAATTTGCTACATTATGAAAAAACTGCTGCCCAACATACAATCCCCGGCCGATTTAAAAAAGCTTTCCGCCTACCAATTACCACAAGTGGCAAAAGAGCTACGGGAATTTATAATTGATGTGGTATCAATAAAAGAAGGCCACCTGGGCGCAAGCCTGGGCGTGGTGGAACTTACCATTGCATTGCATTATGTATTTAACACACCTGATGACCGGCTGATTTGGGATGTGGGCCACCAGGCTTATGGACATAAGATACTTACCGGGCGCAGGGACAATTTTGAAACCAACAGGCAATGGGACGGTATAAGCGGTTTCCCAAAACGCAGCGAGAGTGAATATGACACGTTTGGTACAGGGCATTCATCTACATCTATATCGGCAGCGCTGGGCATGGCAATTGCCTCTCAATTAAAAGGGGAAGACCGTCAGCACATAGCAGTTATAGGCGATGCCAGCATAGCGTCAGGCATGGCATTTGAAGGGCTGAACCATGCCGGCATGACTGATGCCAACCTGCTCGTAATACTTAACGATAACGCCATAGGTATAGACCCAAGCGTAGGGGCGCTTAAAAACTACCTTACACAGGTGAAAGAAGGCCGGAACCCAAGGCAGAACAATATGATAAAGTCGCTTAATATTGATTATAGCGGCCCTATTGACGGACACGACCTTGAAAAGCTGGTAAAAGAACTGGAACGGCAAAAAGATCTTACCGGCCCACGCTTCCTGCATATTGTTACCACTAAAGGCAAGGGCATGAAACTGGCTGAAGAAGACCAGGTAAAATACCATGCTCCCGGCAAGTTTGACCGCCTTACCGGGGAAGTGCTTCCTGTTGCAGACAGTAATTTACCTCCTAAATACCAGGATGTTTTCGGGCTTACGTTGGTAGAGCTTGCAAAACAGAATGACAGGATAATTGGCATTACACCCGCTATGCCATCGGGCAGTTCTATGAAATTTATGATGCAGGCATTTCCTGACCGCGCTATTGACGTGGGCATTGCAGAACAGCATGCCGTAACGCTTGCCGCAGGTATGGCCACGCAGGGTATGATAGTGTATTGCAATATATACTCCACCTTCCTGCAACGTGCCTATGACCAGGTAATACATGATGTGGCACTACAAAACCTGCCGGTTATATTTTGTCTTGACCGGGCGGGACTTGTAGGTGAAGACGGCGCAACGCACCATGGTGTTTTTGACATCGCTTACCTGCAATGCATACCTAACCTAATTATATTCGCGCCGCTGAATGAATCTGAACTTCGCAATATACTTTACACGGCTCAACTTGGGCTGCAACATCCTATTGCTATACGGTATCCGCGCGGAAGGGGTGAAAATACCGACTGGCAGAAAGCTTTTAAAGCTATTGCCATTGGCAAAGCAACCCAACTAAAGGAAGGGACTGATGTTGCCATACTTAGCACAGGGACTATCGGCAATAACGCAGCGAAGGCAATTTATGAGTGTGAAAATGCAGAGAAATTAGCGCATTATCATTTCGGGTTTGTAAAACCACTTGATGAAGCAGCTTTACACAGCATATTCAGTAAATACAAAACGATTATAACTGTAGAAGACGGCGCTATAACAGGAGGCTTTGGCAGTAGCGTTACCACATTCGCAGTAAAGCACTGTTATAAGGCCGATATTAAAGTTTTAGGCATTCCCGATGAATTTATTGAGCATGGTACTGTAACCGAACTGCAACAATATGCGAAATTAGACGTTAAAAACCTTTCGGCTATTTTTTCAGTTTACTGAAAATAACGACTTTTGCAACAAATTTTAATATCTCCTTGTCCATGAGAAAATATACTGTTCTCATTGTAATTATTTTTTTCGCATTTATATCCAAAAGCTTTTCGCAGGTACTTATTACTACCTCGCTGCCTGATTCTATTACCTATTGGGAAAAAACCAATGTAGTAGGACTTGACCTTAATCAGGTAGCTTTTGTAAACTGGAGCGTGGGTGGTAATAACTCCATCTCAGGGCTTGCCAAAGGACATTTTACAAGAAAATACACGAAGGGCAACCTGAACTGGATGAACGAACTGATATTAAAATACGGGCTTAACAGCCAGGAAGGCCAGGAAATGCGTAAAACCGATGACCAGATACAGCTCAACTCTACTTTTGGTTACCGCAGGGACAGTATTTCCAACTGGTATTACAGTGCCAAGTTTAACTTTGCCACACAGTTTGCCAACGGTTATGCTTATCCTAACACAACCGATGAAATTTCAGGGCCTTTTTCCCCTGCTTATATTTTCCTGGGGGTTGGTAGTGAGTACATTCGTAAAGATCTTGGGTTGACGGCATACTTCTCTCCACTTACCAATAAAACAACTTTAGTACTTAACCAGACACTGGCCGATAAAGGTAATTTTGGTGTAGAGGGCGCTGTATATGATGCTGACGGAAACAGAATAAGAGAGGGTAAAAATTCGCGTACCGAAGTAGGTATATTAGTTACCAACCAGATAAAAAGACAGGTTTTTAAAAATATAATGCTGGATCATCGCCTGAGCCTATATACCGATTATCTTAACAAATTCGGGAATATTGACGTCAACTGGCAGCTTTCGCTGGATATGACCGTAAATGAATATGTTAAAGCCAACATTGGCACACATATTATTTATGACGATGACATAAAAGCTACCGAAGACCGTAATGGAACTGTTGTTACGGTTGGCCCGAAAATCCAGCTGAAACAATTATTGGGAGTTGGCTTAAGTTACACTTTCTAACAGTCTATAGCCTGAGTCATGTCCGAACCCTGACTTTTTGACTTTCAATTTTAGTGTTTCTCCCTTGTACTGTCATGGTACTGGCTAGGGATGCCGTTATTCCAAAGTGTAAGAATATCTGTAGCAACTGCTGCGCCACTGCCCGAAGCTATGGCAAGCTGACTTCTGTGACCTGCAAGCGTACCAGCTGCATAAATGCCATTGATAACTAAATGATCGTTATTGTTTAACTGTATGCGGTTCTTTTCCGGCATTGCTTTTTTGTGAGGGATCACATATTCCATTAGCCCTTCAATAGCAAAAGTATTGGAAGAGCCAATAGCCACAACAACCATTTTTGCGGTATAGGTATTTTTATTGGTAGTAACAGTAAAATTTCCTGCTGTACCTTCCACCTTCATCACTTTTTCAGCAGGGATCTGCACCACATCAGGATACAGGTCAGCCAGGTGTCTCACACTGCTTTCCATAATATCTTTTCCTAATGTTCCCGGTGAAATACCATACACGTTATTGTACAGGCCATCCTGCAGGGCTGAAGCTTTCTGGTGGGTAAAAACGCCTACCCGCCTGCCTAGTGCATATGGTTTTTGAAGCGCAGAACCCAACACAAGCGCACATGACATACCTGCCGCACCACCGCCTATAATCAAAACGTCAAACATTACAGGTTCCTGGTTTTTTCTTCAATATTCTTAGCTATCTTGAAAATAATAAGTATGCAAACCGCACAAAGTGAAGCTACAATACCTATAAGCGCCACAAGGCTGTTCCCCTGCAGCAGATTATTAAAATCAAGCATTGTAATATTAAAAATTATAAGGCCTATGGCTATGGCTATGAGGAAGTAAATAAAAAATTTCATTTGTGTAAGTAAAATGATACGGCGTTAAAATTAATAAAATTTGATGTTAAGCAAACAATGCTTTAACATTAGCCGCAAATAATTTAACAGCAATAGCCAGTAGCACCACCCCAAAAACCTTCCGAATAATACCCAAACCGTTAACACCCAACAGCTTTTCAATTTTAGCTGATGACTTTAAAACTGCATATACAACCACAACATTAATAGCTATGGCAACTATAATATTTATTTTCTCAAATTCGGAACGTAGTGATAATATGGTTGTCATGGTACCCGCGCCCGCTATTATAGGGAATGCAATTGGTACAATTGAAGCTGTGCTTGGATTTTCTTCCTTATGCAGGTTTATGCCCAATATCATTTCCAGCGCCAGGAAGAACAGGACAAAGGAACCCGCTACGGCAAACGAATTTGCATCAATACCTATAAGCTTCAGTATCTCTTCCCCTACAAAAAGGAAAGCCACCATGATAACAAGAGCCACTACCGATGCTTTTTCCGATTCGATATGGCCCAGCCTTGAGCGCAATGCTACAATAATAGGTATACTTCCCACAATATCAATTACCGCAAAAAGCACCATGCTTACCGTAAAAACCTGTTTCCAGTCGAACGCCATAAAAGTATAGTTTTAACCGCGCAAAGATACACTATATTACATGTTGGGATTAGTGTTCAGCTAATTTTTAAGAGGATTTTAGCTACGCACATATTTGGGTAAGATTATGTACATTTGTGGCATGTTTCAACTGGGTAAAACGATAGTGTCGGAAGACATACTGGAAAAGGAATTTGTGTGCAACCTGTCGGCCTGCAAAGGTGGATGCTGTATAGATGGCGATGCCGGTGCACCTTTAAATGAAGAGGAAACCCGCATACTGGAAGAGATTTTCCCAATAGTAAAACCTTTCCTCCGCCCGGAAGGAATTGCTGCAATTGAAGCACAGGGAACCTGGATAACCGGTACCGAGGGCGAGCTTGAAACCCCTTTAATAGATAATAGAGACTGCGCTTACGTAATTGTTGATGGCAAGACCGCTCTCTGCGGCATTGAACAGGCTTATAACCAAGGACTGGTAAAA
>JBQGDS010000166.1:0-4697 GCA_052039185.1 Flavobacterium sp. | reverse complement strand
ATCACAGGTTTAGTATCAAACAACGAATAATCAGCCAGAAGGTATCCATCATTTGTAGCAACGTTAGCATTCCATAGTATACAATTAAAAGCGGTTGGTTTTACAATAAGGTCATTATACGGCATTTGCTGTTCTTTCAGTGCTCCTTCAAATCTTGATAACGCAAATAATTTAATGCCACAGGTTATAAGCAGGTACAATGAACTGATGTATATTCCGCAGAGTACATATTTTTTACGTTGTGTAAATGCCTTTTTACGGTATGCAATAATAAGGCATGTAAGTAGTGGAATGGTGTAAAGCGGATCTATAACAAAAATTGTTTTCAGTGCAAAACGATGCTGTAATGGCCACAGGATTTGTGTTCCCCATGATGTGAACAAATCGAGCAATACATGTGTAAACAGGCACAGGAAAGCCATTACAGATGCATGGCGTATATTTATCTTGTTATTTTCTATACGGCTTATCAGCCAGCCTAAAACAGGCGAAATGATGATGAAAAATGCTATGGAATGGCTAAATCCACGGTGTATTGCTATACCATCAGCCGGATCAAGGAATTTTCCGAAAATAATATCAAGGTCAGGAATTGTACCCAGTATGGCACCATAAATGTAGGTTTTGCGTTGCAGTTTACTTCCTGCACATATTTCAGCAGTAGCAATGCCAAGCGCTATTTGGGTTAATGAATCCATCCCCGGCAAAGGTAACTCATTTAGGTTGTATAGATAATAAGTAAAGCCTGCTAATGCAGGCTTTACCAAAACCATCGGTATTTGCTTACATTGCCTACTGCACAGCTTGTACTTTTTTAAATACCTATTGCCGAAAGGCTGCTTTCTGCATTATCAAGAAGCTGTAAG
The DNA here is from genome assembly GCA_052039185.1 of Flavobacterium sp. Lineage (GTDB taxonomy): Bacteria > Bacteroidota > Bacteroidia > Flavobacteriales > Flavobacteriaceae > Flavobacterium. The sequence goes on along the minus strand of JBQGDS010000166.1, from coordinate 3,831 downwards.
TCTGCCATTAGTGTGTCTTTAAAATCAGGCTGGGTTGTAAACAAATTACGGTAATATGCTATTCCGTCCAGCAGGTTGGTTTTTGTTTTAGCGAGTTGTTTAGTCATGAGGATTCCTTCATGAGCTTGGGTTTTCAGGTAGTCAATATTGAGCTGCAATTCATGAATATAACGATTTGGCCTGTGGGTTACATCAATTACTGATTTATCTCCATAAATATGCTGAACCATTTCCTGTAATGTGTATTGACGGTTAAAATAAGCAATGTTTGGGCCGGGACACACAACTACACCTTTATCGCCCTTAATTTCGATACTATTTTCCATAAGGGCTGCATTGGCAAGCCCTACGCACAGGCATGATTTTTCAGTGATTTTTTTAATATCGGTTGTGTTATCATTTACCGAAAGCGTTGCCATTTTTCTTTTTTGGTATTTGTAAGCTGCCGTACACATACCCTGGCTGTCATATTCGGGATTCAGTGCAAGATATTTTTTTGGGCATGGGCTGCCTGGCTTTTCCATTTCTATTCGTTTAAGTCGCAGGTTTTCATAGCTCATTCCTTTTACGGCATTAAAAGGTACACCTAAGGGCGACATATTACTGGTGTATAAGTCATCCTGACTTGCATTAGCTAGCAGTTCGCGGGTAGCATTATCTGCAGCGGTGGCTTCGGGCACTAAGAGAAACGGTGAACCCCAACCAACGGAATCAGCCTGATAATGGCGCAATAAAAATTGATGCTCCCTGTGTGTCCCCACACCACCCTGCACTGTTATGCGTAGTGGAAGGGGGGTATCAGGTAAACATAGGTTTTTCTGCTCAAGCGCTTTGTATAATAGCTGGTGCATAGTATCAATCAGTTGTGTTTTCTTCTGTAGAAACTCTTCCATTACAGGCCCTAATAAAGCACCATCCGAAGCAAAAGCATGCCCGCCACAGTTTAGCCCTGATTCTATCCTGAATTCTGAAACCCAAATACCTTTTTTGGCAAAGTAGCTGCCCTGTATTAATGCCGAGCGGTAATCGCTCACTTTTATAATTACTTTCTTTTTAAGAGTGCTGTTTTGGTCTGGGTAAAAATCAGGAAACGCTTCAAAATAAGCATATAGCTTAGGGTTTAGTCCTGCCGAAAGTATGACTGATGATTGCAGCTTGCTGTTTGCAAACCCGCGCAGTGCCGCATGGGCATCGTTAAATTCATCGGGTAGGGCAACATTGTTTTCATAATTACGGCGGTCTACCTTTGTCATGATATTTACATCAATGCTTCCGGGAGTTAAATGCCTGTCAATAAATGTCGTAATGTTTTCCTTTAATGTTTTCCCATCTAAAAAAGATTCCAGTATGCTTTTTATTTCAGATTTTCCCGGCAGCAGGTTTACAAACTCCTGTAAAGCAGCACGACTTTCAGAAAGCTCCTGTTTAAAGGCAGCCATTTTTTCAGAAACAATACGATCAGCCAGGTCAAGGTAAGCAGTTATGCGCTTTGCCCTGTAATCGCTTATTTTTTTTGTGATTTCCTGATACGGTATGCTGAATTTTTCGCTGTAAAAAGCATTCATCTTTTCAATGAGATCATCGTCCATTACTGATATTGCCGACGAAATGCCTAAATGTGCCACGCGCATAGGGCTATCTATTGTATACGCCAGCCCCATAACCGGGATATGGAAGGTATGTAAGTTGTTATTTTGCATTACTTTAATAAAGGCGACAAATATTGAATATGTTTTTTGTTTAAAAACTGATTAAAATCATATATAATATGTCAGGAATTTTTATAAGACTTACAGGTGTCATTAAAAAATATCTTGCAAAAAGGTAAATATGTTGTGAATATGATAAACAGATACTCTTTCGATACAGTGTTTGTATGTAAAATTTTTAATGTATTCATAATTTTTATGATATATCAATTTTATAGTGTAAGCATTTTTTATTATTCCTAAATTTGCGAAACATCACAACTAACTACCATGTACAAAATTTTTATAAGGCCATTGCTTTTTCGGTTTGACCCTGAAAAGGTTCACTACTTTACATTTTCAACCATCCGTTTTTTAAACGCTATTCCAGGTGTACCTTCACTACTAAAATCTTTATACGAGATTAATGATCCCCGGCTTGAAAGGGAAGTATTCGGGCTTAAATTTAAAAATCCGGTAGGCCTTGCAGCGGGTTTGGATAAAGATGCGAAGCTATACAAGGAACTGTCTAATCTTGGCTTTGGCTTTATAGAAATAGGGACACTCACACCACTGCCGCAGGAAGGAAATCCTAAGAAAAGATTGTTCCGCCTAAAGCAGGACAACGCTTTAATAAACCGGATGGGTTTTAACAACGGTGGTGTACAGGCGGCAATAGAACGGCTGAAAAAAAATCCGAAAGGTAAAGGCCATGTACTTATTGGCGGAAACATTGGCAAGAATAAGATAACGCCAAATGACGAAGCTGCTTACGATTATATAAAAAGCTTTGATGCGCTGTATGATTATGTAGATTATTTTGTGGTTAATGTAAGTTCGCCCAATACGCCAAATCTTCGTGAGCTTCAGGATAAGCAACCGCTTACAAGCCTTCTAATGGCCTTGCAGGAACAAAACTCCACCAAGCCAAAATCGAAACCCATACTACTTAAAATAGCGCCTGACCTGACTGATGGGCAGTTGCTTGATATTATTGAAATTGTAAAAACTACCCTCATTGCCGGGATTATAGCTACCAATACAACTATATCGCGTGACGGACTTGAGTCTGATAATAAAAGTGAAACGGGTGGACTAAGCGGTAAACCGCTTGCCAAACGATCTACCGAAGTGATACGTTTTCTGTCGGAAAAAGGCAATAAAGCATTCCCTATAATAGGTGTGGGTGGCATACACAGCCCTGAAGATGCTATTGAAAAACTGGAAGCAGGAGCAAGCCTTGTGCAATTGTATACCGGATTTATTTATGAAGGACCCGCACTTATAAAAGCGATTAACAAAAGAATTTTAGGGAATTAATAGATAATGCTATTAGTTTCTGTCAAACTTTTAAAGAAATCGATTTCGTACAGAATAAATTCTTTTCTATCTTTGGGCTTCTATGAAGCAGGTTAAAATCATCGAATGTCCGCGCGATGCCATGCAGGGCATAAAAACATTTATCCCTACTAATAAAAAAGTTGCCTATATACAATCATTATTGCGTGTAGGTTTTGATACTATTGATTTTGGAAGTTTTGTATCACCCAAAGCGATTCCGCAGATGCAGGATACGGCAGAAGTGCTTGCAAAACTTGACCTGAGCCGTACCCAAAGTAAGCTATTAGCTATAATTGCCAATACTCAGGGTGCCGAAGCTGCTTCTCAGCATAAGGAGATACAGTACCTTGGCTATCCATTTTCTATTTCAGAAAATTTCCAGATGTGTAATACGCATAAAACAATAGCAGAATCGATTATTACATTACAGGAAATACTAAATATTGCTGACAGGAGTAATAAGGAGGTAGTGGCATACCTTTCAATGGGATTTGGCAACCCATATGGTGACCCCTGGAATGTAGAGATAGTAGGCGAGTGGACCGAAAAACTAGCAGGTATGGGCGTGAAGATCTTATCATTGTCCGACACCATTGGCAGTTCCACGCCCGATGTTATTGACTACCTGTTCTCAAACCTGATACCGAAATACCCGAATATTGAATTTGGTGCGCACCTGCACACTACGCCTGATAAATGGCATGAAAAAATTGATGCTGCTTACAAAGCAGGCTGTAAAAGGTTTGATGGCGCCATACAGGGTTTTGGTGGCTGTCCTATGGCGAAAGATGACCTGACAGGG
>JBQGDS010000165.1:0-9199 GCA_052039185.1 Flavobacterium sp. | reverse complement strand
ATACAGCAGGCTAATGTTCTTTACGGCCAGTTAAAGCAAATACTTGATTTCTTCGGTCAGGGAAGCAGGATCAACCAGTGGTCTGTTGGTGGAAGCAATCCGCTGCTTATAAAAGATGAATCGCTTACCAACTTAAGTATGCAGATAACAGCTGCGGCATCACTTAATCCTCAAACTGCGCCAATTGCAACTTTCCTTGGCCAAACGTTTGGCCAGGCAAGGCAGGCAACTGCTAATGATCTTGTGCTATTAACAACGCGTGCTGCTATTGGTACTGCTCCGGCAGGTGTAACCACACCTCCGGGCTTTGACAGGCTGGGTATTTCATACCCGCTACAGGATCAGCATGTGCTTACTGCTGCCGAAGTTGCTGAGGTTAATACAGCTACAACTGCTTTCAATAACAGTATAAGGGCTATTGCACAATCAAAAGATCTTGCTGTGGCAGATATGAATGCAATATTAAACCAGCTGGTTAGCGGCCTTAGGGTTGCTGACGGGCAGATTTATACAGCCGATTATTTCAGTACAGCAAGGCTTAATACTACACTGTTCTCTCTTGACGGTATACACCCTAATGCAAGAGGATATGCCGTGATTACTAATGAGATAATCAAAGTGATTAACGAGCATTATGGTTCTAAATTACCAATGTACAGTGCCGGTAATTTCCCTGGTGCAACTGTATTGCCTACAAACTAAAAAGCTCACAGCTTAACATAAACTAAAAAGCATCGGAATTTTCCGATGCTTTTTTTATTTTTACGCATTAATAAATCCTTTATGAAAACTATTATAAACATTTTTATTACAACCATCCTGGTAGTGGTTATTGCCTATTTTATGCCGGGCATAAGGGTTGATGGTTTTATGACTGCAGTTATAGTGGCGCTGGTACTTGGCCTGCTAAATATATTTGTAAAGCCCATATTGGTTTTCTTTACGCTGCCGGCTACCATTTTTACATTTGGTTTATTCCTTTTGGTAATTAATGCGGTTATTATCCTGTTGTGTGAACAACTGGTTGGCGGTTTCCATGTGGCATCGTTCTGGAGTGCATTGCTGTTCAGTCTTGTGCTCTCATTTTGCCAGGCTGTTACCTCGCGTATTGTAGGGAAGTAATTACACGCCTGCCTGAATTTTCAGGATATTGAAATACAATAATTTAAAAACTTGTAAGGGTTGCAAAAAAGATTTAATTTTGCAACCCTAATTTATAATGTTTCAAACAAACAATTTTAGAATGACTATTACAAAAAATCAGGTAGATGCATTAAATGCTGTAGTTACAGTAGCAATTACAAAAGAAGATTATAAAGGCAATGTAGAAAAGGTTCTTCAGGACTACAGGAAAAATGCAAACATCCCGGGTTTCAGGAAAGGTGCTGTGCCAATGAGCCTTATCCAGAAGCAGTATGGTAAGGCAGTATTGCTTGATGAGGTAAACAAGCTGCTTCAGACAAAACTTAACGATTACCTTGTTGAGGAGAAACTGGACATACTGGGTAACCCGCTTCCTAAAGTAACGGAAGATTTTAACTGGGATGCTGATGATTATTCATTCGACTTTGAAATTGGCCTTGCTCCTGAGTTTTCAGTAGATCTTACAGCTAAAAACAAACTGGTAAAATATAATATAGTTGCCGACGATAAAATGCTTGATGAGCAGGTAGAGCGCATACAAAAGCAGTACGGTAAACTTGTTCCAAAAGATACAGTAGAAGAAGGTGATGATATTAACGGTACTTTCTCTAACGAGGAAAAAGGTATCAGCAACAATGTAACTATCACTACAGATATTTTCAAGGACAAGAAAACAGCTAAGAAATTTATCGGAAAGAAAGTAGGTGATGTAGTTACAGTTTCAACTAAAGGCCTTTTTGATGATGACCACAAACTTATGGATTACCTTAAGGTAGGCCATGATGATGTTCACGGTCTTGATATTGAAGTAAACTTTACAATTGAAGAAATAAACACTACGGAGAAGGCTGAGCTTAACCAGGAGCTTTTTGACAAGCTTTTTGGTGAAGGTGTAGTAACATCGGTTGAGCAGCTTAAGGAAAAGATCAAGGAAGATGCAGAGCAGCAATTTGCAGCACAGGCTGACCAGAAATTCCTTAATGATGTAACTGAGTTCCTTCTTGAAAATACTAAGTTTGACCTTCCTGCTGAGTTCCTTAAAAAATGGATACAGACTGTTGGCGAGAACCCGCTTACTGCTGAGCAGGCTGAAGAAGAGTATGCAAAGTCAGAAAACGGACTTCGCTACCAGCTTATAGAAGGTAAGGTAATTACTGAGAACAACCTTCAGACAACTTTTGATGACCTTAAAGACTATACTGCTAATGTGATCAAGAAGCAGATGGCACAGTTCGGCCAGATGAACCCAACTGATGCTGATGTGGAAAATATCGTTGCACGTGTACTTTCAAACAAGGACGAAGTGAAGAGGCTTTCTGAGCAGGTAATGAGCGAAAAAATGCTTAACCTTTTTAAAGAAAAAGTTAAATATTCTACCAAAGAGGTTTCGTATCAGGACTTTATCAAAGAGATGTACGGCGAATAATTTTCTCGTAAAAAATGAGTATATTTGAACGTCAAACCATACAGGTTTGACGTTTTTCGTTCATTTTATTAAAAAATTATTAATTAAAAGTCTATGAACTACGGTAAAGAATTTAAAAAATATGCCACTAAGCACCATGGCATAAATAACTTATATTACGATAAACTGGTAAACCGTGTAACGCCTACAGGGCTTACGCCATATATCATGGAAGAGCGCCAGATGAACGTTGCACAGATCGATGTTTTCTCGCGCCTTATGATGGACAGGATCATCTTCCTTGGTACAGGTATTGATGACCAGGTGGCTAATATAGTACAGGCACAGCTGCTTTTCCTTGAAAGTACAGATGCATCTAAAGATATCCAGATATATATTAACTCTCCGGGCGGTAGCGTATATGCCGGTTTAGGAATGTATGATACTATGCAGTATATCAGGCCTGATGTTGCTACGATCTGTACAGGTATGGCAGCTTCAATGGGTGCGGTGCTTTTATGTGCCGGTGCTGCAGGCAAGCGTTCGGCATTGCCACACTCAAGGGTTATGATTCACCAGCCATCGGGCGGCGCTCAGGGTGTTGCTACCGATATGGAGATCAACCTGCGCGAAATGCTTAAGCTGAAAGAGGAACTTTACCATATTATTGCTAAGCATTCGGGCCAGTCGTTTGACAAGGTGCACAAAGACAGTGAGCGTGATTACTGGATGAAAGCTACTGAAGCTAAAGAGTATGGTATGATTGATGAAGTGCTTACAAGAGAATAAAACAAAATAAATTGCGTTATAGGGCATTAGGCATACAATTTGCTTAATGCCCTTTACAAAAAATAAAAAAATGGCTAAAGAAGTATTAGAGTGTTCTTTTTGCGGAAGGAAAAAGCCGGAAACCAACTTGTTGATTGCAGGAATCAGCGCACATATTTGCGATCGTTGTATTGAACAGGCGCATGGTATTGTGCTTGAAGAGCTGAAGCAAAGCGGCCACACAGCCCTTGCTGCGGACCTGGAGCTGAAAAAGCCGAAGGAAATACGCGCCTTCCTTGATCAGTATGTTATAGGGCAGGACCAAACCAAAAAGGTACTTTCTGTTGCGGTATACAACCACTACAAGAGACTGATGCAGCAACAGGGCGAAGATGAAGTGGAGATTGAAAAGAGCAACATCCTTATGGTGGGACAAACCGGTACAGGAAAAACGCTTGTGGCTAAAACCATTGCCCGCATGCTGAATGTGCCGCTTACAATTGTTGATGCCACCGTATTGACCGAAGCAGGATATGTAGGTGAAGATGTTGAAAGTATACTTACCCGTCTTTTGCAGGCTGCCGACTATGATGTTAAGAAAGCCGAACGCGGTATTGTTTTTATTGATGAGATCGATAAGATTGCCCGTAAAAGCGATAACCCTTCTATAACACGTGATGTATCGGGTGAAGGCGTACAGCAGGCTTTGCTCAAACTGTTGGAAGGTACGGTTGTAAACGTTCCGCCGAAAGGGGGAAGGAAACATCCTGACCAGAAATTTATTGAGGTAGATACACAGAATATCCTGTTTATTGCGGGTGGCGCTTTTGATGGTATTGAACGTATCATATCAAAAAGGCTCAACCGTCAGGCTGTAGGTTACAGCACCTCTAAAAACAATGACACTATTGACCAGGACAATCTTTTGCAGTATATTATACCAAAAGATGTAAAGGACTTTGGACTTATACCTGAAATAATTGGCCGTATGCCTGTTTTAACGCATATGGACCCACTTGACAGGGAAACACTTCGTGCTATCCTTACAGAGCCAAAAAATGCGCTTATAAAACAATACCAGAAACTCTTCCTAATGGATGAGGTGGAGCTGACTGTTTCAGATGATGCTCTTGACTATATAGTAGAAAAAGCACTTGAATATAAGCTGGGTGCAAGGGGACTTCGATCGCTTTGTGAAGCTATCCTCAATGAGGCTATGTATGAGCTTCCGGGATCAGATGAAAAAGAACTGTATATCGACCGCGATTATGTAGAGCACCACCTGAGCAAAACATTGCTTAAGCGCCTTAAGGCAGCTTCGTAATTATTCAGTCACACTGATAGTTTCAGTCATGCTGTGCTTATCGAAGCGCAGCATATTGCATAAAAAAAGTCCCGCTCATTGAGCGGGACTTTTTTTATGCGTTTCGTGTAGTTGTTGTGTTTGCAGGTATAACCTTTTCTTTCGGGTTCTCCACTATGCAGCGTTTTCTGCTGCATCCATACCTTTTAGGCCCGCAAGATGTAGTAACTATTAATAATGCAGCGCCAAATCCAAGTAACATTTTCCTCTTCATTAAATCAATTTTTCCCATTACATGGCAAAGGTAATGCCAATATTGCTAATAGTGAGGTTGTTAGGTGTTAAAATTTATGCTGTGAGGCTTGCTTCCTGCATCGCTTTCAGTTCTTCCAGGTATTTACGCTCATTACTTAATCGTGGTATTTTGTGCTGTCCGCCCAGTTTGTCCTGTGCCTTAAGCCAGTCATAAAACAGCTTAGGCCTTGCAACATTTAATACAAGAGGATTCAGGGTCATGTTATTATAACGTTTGGCTTCGTAGTCAGAGTTTAGAGTTTGTAAAGTTTCATCAAGTGCTTGTCGGAATTGCTCTACGTCTTGCGGGAACTTCCCAAATTCCACTATCCATTCATGTGCACCTTTTTCCTTTGCCTCCATAAAAATAGGGGCAACGGTGTAGTACAGTACTTCGGCTCCTGTCAGCTCACACGCTTTGGCTATAGCCTTATCAGTATTCTCTACCATAAGCTCTTCGCCAAAAACATTTATGAGATGCTTGGTGCGCCCGGTAATACGTATGCGATAAGGGTCAACAGATGTAAACCTGACTGTATCACCTATCAGGTAGCGCCATAACCCGGAATTAGTAGTAATTACAACGGCGTAGTTTTTATTCAGTTCCACATCGGCAAGCCTTACCACTTTCTGGTTCAGGGAGCCAAATGTATCCATCGGGATAAACTCATAAAAAATGCCATAGTCCAGCATCAGCAGCAATTCGTTGCTGTCGTTAGTATCCTGTATGGCAAAAAAACCTTCGGAGGCGTTGTAGATCTCGTAGTATTTAAAATCAGGATTAGGCAGTATTTTGCGGTATTGCTCGCGGTACGGCTCAAAGCTTACGCCGCCGTGAAAGTATACCTCTACATTTGGCCATATTTCAGGCAGCGTGGCTTTTCCTGTTTCTTCCAGTATTTTATTCATGAGCACCAGCATCCATGAAGGTACACCGGCAAAACTGGTAACGTTTTCATTAATAGTTTCGCGCACAATGGCAGGAATCTTAGTTTCCCATTCACTCATAAGCGATACTTTGTTGCTCGGTGTACTGCTGTACTCAGCCCATATCGGCATATTATCAATCAATATAGCTGAGAGGTCGCCGAAAAAAGTATTATGCTCCTCATATATCTGCTTGCTGCCACCCAGCCTGAGGCTTTTTCCGGTAAACAGCTGTGAGTCTTCGTTGTTGTTAAGATACAGGCACAGCAGGTCTTTTCCGGCTTTGTAATGGCAGTCTTCCAGCGCGGCATTACTTACCGGTATGAATTTGCTCTTGGCATTGGTAGTGCCGCTGGATTTGGCAAACCATTTTATATGCGTTGGCCAAAAAACATTCTGCTCTCCTTTACGGGTCTGCTCTATCAGGGGCTCAAGGTCTTCATACGATGATATAGGCACCCTTTCGGCAAAAGTGCTATAGCTTTTTATACTGCCGAAATCATATTTTTTGCCTAAGCTGGTATTCTCGGCAGTTTTTAAAAGGCTGAAAAGCAATTCTTCCTGCACTTCATGCGGGTATTTCAGGAACAATTCTATCTGGTGAATACGTTTTTTAAGTATCCAGGAAGCTATCGAATTGATAATTGCCAATGCCATATTTTAGTATCTTTATGCCCTAAAAATACAAATTTTCCATGCAATACGAAGGCGTATTAACAAAAATGCAGACAGAGTTTGGCAATCCTATACAATACTATTTAGTGTTTGAGGATAGCTTTTTGAACATGAACCAGTTACTAGGCAAGCCCTTTGAAATTAATTTCATGGGTTACCAGTGCCTGCATTGTGCCAAAAAAAAGAAGATATACCGCATGGGGTATTGCTATGACTGTTTTTACGTGATACCCGGGGCGGGCGACTGGATAATGCGGCCTGAACTGAGTACTGCGCATCTTGATATTGCTGACCGTGACCTGGAGTATGAAAAAAGGGCACAGCTGCAGCCTCATATTGTTTACCTGGCTTCGGCAAGCGATATGAAAGTAGGCGTAACCCGTAAAACACAGGTGCCTACACGCTGGATAGACCAGGGGGCAAGTTTTGCCATTCCGCTGGTTGAGGTGCCCAACCGTTACCTTGCAGGAATTACGGAAGTGGCTTTAAAAAATCATTTTTCTGACAAGATAAACTGGAAGAAAATGCTGCTGAATGATATTGCACCGATTGACCTTGTCGAACGCCGTAGATTTGTTCAGCCCCTATTGCCGGATGAGGTACAGCCTTACTTTGAAACCACTGAAGAAAAAATATATAACCTGGAATATCCCGTTTTGGAATATCCTAAAAAAATCAGTAGCCTTAACCTTGTCACCACTCCGGTTTTTGAAGGAAAGCTTACAGGAATAAAAGGGCAATACCTTATTTTTGAAGACGGTACTGTATTCAATGTACGCTCTTATGAAGGTTTTGGCGTGCGGATCAATGTGTAAATAACTAAAGAACACAAAATAAAAAACACCTCAGAGATTTAATCTCTGAGGTGTTTTTTTTATTAGACTGCAAACTGTAAACTGTCACTGATTACTGACTGTTACTCTTTCTTCTCTTTTTTCTTGAAAAGTCCCTGTATGGCTTTTGCAGCTTCATTCTTTACTGCTTCCCCGGCTTTCTGCTTTATTTCCTCATTGGTTTTAGGCTTGGCAGTATCGGCAGGCGCAGCAGGATTATTGGTGTTGTTCTTACCTTTGTTACCCGATAGTATATTGCTTAGGGCATTACTGCCCTGTTGAATATATTTATCCTTTTGCTGCTTAACGAGCTGTTGTGTAAGGTTCGTTACTGTTTTACTTGCATCGGTGGATATTTTAGGGTTTTTAAATGTACCCGTAAGTATTGCATTAACCGGAACGCTTATTTTATTGGCTTCACCGGGGCTCAGTTTATTTAAAAGGTTGGTAACCTCAGTGCCCAGGTATTTGGCAGGTACATCAAAATTAATGTTGTAGTTCATAGTCTGGTCAAAACCGTGCTGGCCGCCTATCTGTATCGCTATATCCTGGTATTTCAGGTTGAACGGCTTAATGTTTACCTTGCCATTCTCAAAACTCAGGTTGGCTTTCAGGTCATTCAGGTTTAGCTTGTTCAGGTCTATAAATTTCAGATTATCGTCAAGTGCAGTAAGCAGTTTACTGTTCTTTTCGTTAACAGTTGTAGAAAGCAACTGACCCATCAGGTTACCCGTAAGCGATTTAAGGTCAGGTGTCATTTCCTTAGCATCCAGGTTACCCGAAAGGTTAATGGTAGAATTAAGCTTACCATTAATAACACCTGCAATAGGCGCAATTGATTTAAGCATATCAAGCTGCGTGAACGATTGTGATATGTCAACTTTATTCAGCGCCAGATCCATACTGAATTTCGGGGTGTTACCTTTGGTAGATACGTTACCGTTCACACCTATCTGTCCGCCGAATATATCTGTTTTCACATTTTGCAATGCTACAGCTTCGTCTTTAATAACCATTTTACCCGATACGTTTTTCAGGTTTAGGTTATCATACACTACCGTACCTGCTTTAGCAGTTATAGTACAATCAAGGAATCCGGGTATTTTAACCGCTTCGCCCGCTTTTTTAGTTTCTGTGGTTTTAGTGCCGTCTTCCTTTTTTGCGGTAACGGTTTTAGTTTCAGGTGCCATGAAATCAGCAATTAAAAGCTGGTTCGAGTTCATGTTGAAATTGCCTTTCAATACCTGGTCTTTGAAAACAAATCCGTAAAAATTATCCAGTGTACCTGATATTGCTATATCCGAGTTTCCTGTTTTAGCGCTGAACTGGCTTAGGTTTACCCTGCTTGGGTTAAATTGTACATCGGCACGGTTTATTGTTATAGGCTTGGTCATTGCATCACCCGAATAGGTAAACCCGGTAAGGCTGATACTACCCCTGTTGTCAATTTTTTCGTATTGCCCTTTTTCAACCGATTGCATGTCAAACTTCGTTTCCACATCAGCCTTCAGCATACCTGATAACGGCACATCAAGCTTTACAGGATACGCCTTTGCAAAATTGGTAAGGTTTATTGTTCCCTTCAGCCACGCATCTACAAGCGGATTTTCTACAATGTTACGGATATTGGCTTTGGCGTTAAAAACATCCTGGTCAATACGGAACGATAGGTTGTCAAGGTTTACATACGTATCGTTCATAACTCCGGTTTCATTAATGATCTTGGTGTCAATCACAATATTTTGTACCGATTTAGGCAGGTCAGGGTATTTGAACGATGCATTGTTGGATGCTATTGCAATGTTGAATTTAGGCACAGTCGTGTCCGTCATCATACCGTTCACTTTCCCG
>JBQGDS010000164.1:0-2699 GCA_052039185.1 Flavobacterium sp. | reverse complement strand
TGAATGCCTAAAAAGTCAAGATCAATCAGGAAGTTTTCCGTATCTTCCTTTGTAAAACCTCCGCATAATATGTGCGGAATAGCATCAACCTGATACCTGTTCTGTATGGCTGAACAGATGCCCACAGTCCCGGGACGTTTTTTAACTACTTTTTTTTGCAGCAGGCCGCCCGCTAATTCTTTGTATTCATATTCCTCCCTGTGATAAGTTACATCAATAAATGGTGGATTGAACTCCATGAGCGGATCGATACTATCAAAAATGCATTGTATGTTTTGCCCCTTAAGTGGCGGGAGTATTTCGAATGAAAAAAGCGGCTTGCCGTTAGCGTTCTGTATATGTTCGGTTACTTTCATTAATCTGCAATGTTAGGGTTTAGCCATTTCGTAGCTTCTTCAACTGGTATATTTCGTCGTTGTGCATAATCCTGCACCTGGTCCTGTTTTATTTTACCAAGCCCGAAATATTTACTTTCAGGATGGCCAAAATAGTATCCTGATACCGATGCCGCAGGCCACATAGCGAGGCTCTCGGTAAGTTTTACATTTATTTTTGCTTCTACATCAAGCAGTTGCCAAATGGTTTTCTTTTCAAGATGGTCAGGGCAGGCAGGATATCCGGGTGCAGGGCGTATACCTTTATATTCTTCTTTAATCAGGGCGTCATTGTTTAGTTTTTCATCCGAAGCATAACCCCATATTTCCTTCCTTACCTTTTTATGGAGGTATTCGGCAAAGGCTTCCGCAAGGCGGTCGGCCAGTGCCTTTATCATTATTGAGTTATAATCGTCATGGGCTTTTTCAAATGCTGCTGCCTTTTCATCGGCGCCGAAACCTGTAGTTACACAAAATGCACCGATATAATCTGTTTTACCTGTTTGTTTAGGGGCAATAAAATCAGCCAGGGCTAAATTAGGTGCGCCTTTGGTTTTTTGCGATTGCTGACGAAGTGTAAGGAAAGTTGATTTTAATTTCCCTTGTTCATCATATACTTCAATATCATCATCATTAACTGTATTAGCAGGAAAAACACCAATTATCCCTTTCGCTTCCAGCCAGTTTTCATTTATTATTTGCTGAAGCATTTGCTTTGCATCAGCAAAAAGTGACTGCGCCTGCTCGCCTACAACCTCATCGGTAAGTATGGCAGGGTAACGCCCGTGCAGATCCCACGTACGGAAAAAAGGTGTCCAGTCAATATAGTCTACTAACTCCCTAAGTTCAGGTGTAATAGTCTGCACACCAATAAATTTAGGCTCAACAGGATTAAACTCAAGCTGGAGCTTATTTTTTCTTGCCTCCTCAATAGTAAGGAAATCTTTCTCACGCGAACGGTTAAGGTAACCTTCGCGCAGTTCATTATATTCTGACCGGAGTGTTTTGGCATATTCATGTTTAGTAGCATTGTTAAGCAGGCTGCCCGCAACGGTAACAGCACGGGACGCATCGTTAACATGTACAACAGTATCGCTATATTCCGGCGCTATTTTAACCGCAGTGTGCGCACGCGACGTTGTTGCGCCGCCTATCATTATCGGGATACTGATATTCAACTTATCCATTTCCCTGGCCAGATACACCATTTCATCAAGCGATGGAGTGATAAGCCCGCTAAGCCCGATAATATCAACCTGTTCCTTTACTGCAGTTTCTATAATTTTTTCAGGTGGTACCATAACACCAAGATCAATAATCTCAAAATTGTTACAGGCAAGCACAACCGATACAATGTTCTTTCCAATATCATGCACATCGCCTTTTACAGTAGCCATTAATACCCTTCCTGCTGTAGAACCTTTACCCTTACCCTCCTCAATATAAGGAAGCAAATAGGCAACTGCCTTTTTCATTACCCGTGCCGACTTTACCACCTGTGGCAGGAACATCTTTCCGCTCCCGAAAAGATCGCCTACCACATTCATCCCTGCCATAAGGTTAATTTCAATAACCTCTATAGGCCTGGCAGCAAGCAGACGAGCTTCTTCCACATCGTGCTCTATAAACTCATCAATACCTTTTACCAGTGCATGCGTTATACGTTCCTGTACAGGTAGCGATCGCCATTCCTGCAGTTGCTTTTCATTACTCTTTACATCACCTTTTACATTTTCAGCAAAGGCGAGCAGTCGTTCGGTTGCATCATCACGCCGGTCGAGCAATACATCTTCCACATGTTCCAGCAGCTCCTTGTCAATTTCATCATATACCTCAAGCATTTCGGGGTTAACAATACCCATATCCATACCGTGCTGAATAGCGTGGTACAAAAAAGCAGAATGCATGGCCTCCCTTACCTTATCATTGCCGCGGAAAGAGAATGATACATTACTCACCCCGCCACTCACATGGGCGTGGGGCAGGTTTATGCGAATCCACTTAGCAGCATGGAAAAAGTCAACAGCATTTTTTCGGTGCTCTTCCATGCCCGTTGCCACAGGGAAAATATTCGGGTCGAAAATAATATCCTCAGCCGGGAAACCTACCTGATTAACAAGGATGTCATACGATCGTTTGCAAATTTCAATACGGCGTTCATAAGTATCTGCCTGGCCTTCTTCATCAAAAGCCATAACAATTATAGCAGCGCCATAACGTTTTACTTTTTTAGCATGGTCAATAAAAGCTTCTTCTCCTTCTTTTAAACTGATAGAGTTCACTACGCTTTTACCCTGGGTAACTTTTAGCCCGGCCTCTATTATT
>JBQGDS010000163.1:0-1529 GCA_052039185.1 Flavobacterium sp. | reverse complement strand
ACACTGGTTTTATGCAGGTAGGCCTGCCAGTACATCAGCCTGCGGGCTACAAGGAATTTTTCGACCGAGTAAATACCTTTTTCTTCAATTACGAGCATATCATCCTGAACGTTCATCATTTGGATAAGTCGTTCAGAATTAATATTACCTTCAGCAACACCACTGTAAAAACTGTCGCGTTTCAGGTAATCCATCCTGTCCATATCCAGCTGGCTCGATATAAGCTGCAGCATGAATTTACGATGGTATTCTCCTTTAAATATTTGTATTGCAAGGCTTAATTTACCATCAAATTCATTATTGAGCCTGTCCATAAACAGCAATGATATGCTTTCATGACTCACGTTTTCCACAATACTGTGCTCCATAGCATGGCTGTATGGCCCATGCCCTATATCATGCAGAAGTATAGCTATGCAAAGTGCATTTTCTTCTTCATCTGATATTTCAACACCTTTAAACTTAAGCACCTGTATGGTTTTCTGCATGATATGCATACAGCCAAGCGCGTGATGAAAGCGTGTATGGTGCGCACCGGGATATACCAGGTAGCTCATCCCCATTTGTGAAATACGCCTTAAACGCTGGAAATAAGGATGCTGAATAACATCATACACTAAAGGATTGGTAATAGAAATGAAACCGTATATAGGATCGTTTAGAATTTTAAGCTTGTTTACCTGGCTCACAAAAGTAATTTTAAACAAATATAACAAATACAGGCGTTAACTCATGTATATAACACATATTTTGAGTCTGCATGTAGTCTTGTTAACGCAAATTGGCAAACCGTGTTAAACATTGGTTAATCCTTAATAACGAAGTTTCTCATTTTAAGTACAATAAGTACCTTTATATTAAACAATAACTGTATGAAAAAGCTTTTTACCATATTATCTGTACTTCTGCTATCTTGTGTTGCATTTGCACAACAGGAACGACAGGAGCAATTAGACCAGGAGCCACCTATGGCAACACAGGCAGAGACCGAAAGCAGTGCTATAGACACCAATGAATTGATAAAGGCAGACCCTGTAAAAGATGAAAAGCTTAAAAAGCAGCAGAAAGAAGATATGAAAAAAAACAGGCAGGAAGTATCAACTCTGCCCAAACGAAATACTACTACAGCTACAGCTAATCAAAAGAGAACGGCTAAAAAAGCTTCAACAAATCCTGAAAAACAATAATAACGTTATTTTTTGTTACTTAGGTTATTGAAGGAGAGGTCTGCAAAAATAATTTGCAGGCCTTTTTTCATTTACCAGTTACTGTTTATAAATGATGCTATATAGCTCCTGTTATCCAGGTCACCGGGCACCCTGTAAGCCAGCATATATTCTATTTTATGCAGATCGCCTTTTAGCGGGCTCTGGAAATAACGCTTTGCGTATGAATTGGCAAAGCTTAATACTTCATGGCCATTTGACCTGTCAAGTAAAAGTGAATCATGTTCTGTTTCTCTTTGTTTCCACGTATACTTTTCAATGTATAGTAAGTCGCTCTTCGTAAATTCTGACATAGTAGTAAGG
>JBQGDS010000162.1:0-2272 GCA_052039185.1 Flavobacterium sp. | reverse complement strand
CCCTACTTCAAAGCTTGTTTTCAAGACAGTTAAGGCAAAATCAGCTAACGTATACACTGTAACTGCCGATCTAACCATTAAAAACATTACTAAGCCTGTAACTTTTGACCTTACGGTAGATAAAGCATCAGCTAAAACTACATTTAAGGTAGACAGGACTAAATACAACATTACATACAAATCAGGCAGCGTATTTGACGGCCTTGGTGATGCAGCAATCTACGATGATTTCGATCTTACCGTAAACCTTGTGTTCTAATTTTTTAGGATTAATTGTTTGTAAAACCCCGCTCAAAAGGCGGGGTTTTATGATTTTATGGCTTATTTCTTCTCAGGGATATTCTGTAATATTTCCAATACAAATTTCCAGTATTTTTGCGCCGATGAAATACTTGCCCTTTCATCAGGACTGTGCGCGCCTTTAATGGTTGGACCAAAAGATATCATATCCATATCAGGATAATTTGTACCTAATATACCACACTCAAGTCCGGCATGGCATGCAACTACATGAGGCTTGCTGCCGTTCTGCTTTTCATATACTTCTTTCAGTACATCAAGTATAGGCGAATTTACATTTGGCGCCCAGCCCGGGTAAGAGCCCGAAAGCGTAACTTCGCAGCCAATAAGCTCAAATGCCGAACGCAGTGCATTGGCAAGGTCAAACTTAGCGCTTTCAACCGATGAACGGGTAAGACAGCCTACTTTTACAGCACCATCTTTTACAATTACGCGTGCAATGTTGTTCGATGTTTCTACCAGATCTTCCATATCAGCACTCATACGGTACACGCCATTGTGTGCGGTATACAGCGCGCGAATAAGCCCTTCCTGCACCCCAAGATCCATAACTTTTTCAGGAAGCGCTGCTTTGTCGATAGTTATACTAAGATTTGGCTCAGTAGTTTTAAACTCATTCTTAATATCGTTTATAACTTCCTGCATATCGAAAACGAAAGCCTCATCAAAAATTTCAGAGATAATAACTTTGGCAACACTTTCACGCGGAATCGCATTACGCAGTGAACCTCCGTCAATTTCAGCAATCTGCAGCCCAAAGTTCTCAAAACTGTCGAACAACAGGCGATTCATTATTTTATTGGCATTACCCAACCCTTTGTGTATATCCATTCCTGAATGCCCTCCGTTAAGCCCGCTAACTTTAATGGTATACCCTACCGAATTTTCAGGCACTTCCTCTTCGTTATATCCACGCTCGGCAGTAACATCAAGTCCGCCGGCACAACCAATGTCAATTTCATCGTCCTCCTCAGTATCCAGGTTAAGCAGTATCTCACCCTTAAGCAGTCCGCCTTTTAATCCCATTGCCCCGGTCATACCGGTTTCCTCATCAATGGTAAAAAGTGCCTCGATAGCAGGATGTGGTATATCTTTACTTTCCAGTATAGCCATAATTGTAGCTACACCTAAGCCGTTATCGGCACCTAATGTTGTGCCCTTGGCACGAACCCAGTCGCCATCCACATACATTTCTATCCCTTGGGTATCAAAATCAAAATCAGTACCTGCATTTTTTTGGTGCACCATATCAAGGTGGCTCTGCATCACAATAGTCTTGCGATTTTCCATACCTGCTGTTGCAGGCTTTTTTATGATTACGTTGCCTACTTCATCCACAAGGGTTTCAAATCCCAGTTGCTCACCAAAATTTTTCATAAAGGCAATTACCTTTTCTTCTTTTTTTGATGGCCGTGGTACGGCATTAAGGTCGGCAAATTTATTCCAGAGCGCTTTCGGCTCAAGGTTTCTTATTTCCTGGCTCATTATTATTTGAGTATTTTGTATTTGTTATTATTATTAATCTAAACTATAAAATATATTTCTTCATAATTCCCGGTATGTCCTTCTCTTCTACCTCGCCTATCCATATATTTTGCGGCTGCAGGCAAACATTTGGAGCGGTCTTGCAATTGTCGGTACATTCCATACCTACAACCTCAACATCTTTCTTAAGTCCGGCAGCTTTTACTCCCTGCTTAAATCCTTTATAGATTTCTTTATTGTATTTCCCGCACTTTTTACCGTCGCAAATAAAAATAACCTTTCCCGGTGCATCAATCTTTTTCATAGGGTTAACTATTTATCGTTTTACAAAAATACTACTTATATTTACAATCCGCTATCGAATTACTACTTCCTGATGAAGAAAAAATATATACTCCCGCTACTGCTGTTACTGCAAATAATTATCATAAACATACTCTCGTTCTTTCCTGAATTTGTAGAACGTTATTACAGCAACGGACTCTTT
>JBQGDS010000161.1:0-2024 GCA_052039185.1 Flavobacterium sp. | reverse complement strand
TCTTAGTATAAAATAACTTTATAAATTAGTTGAATTATCACCAAAACATTATTATGGGACTATTTAATGCAATTATGGGGCACGCATCAGAAGTGTCTGTCGAAAAAATCTCTCAGGAATTTCAGCCGATATTAGTTTCGGGTGAACATATTGAAAAAGCCTTTAAGCTTATTAGGGATATGTTTGTTTTTACCAATAAGCGCCTTATACTTGTAGACAAGCAGGGACTTACTGGTTCTAAAGTTGACTATCTTACCATACCGTACTCCAGTATTGTAAAATTCTCTAAAGAAAGTGCGGGTCTGCTTGATCTTGATGCCGAATTGAAAATATGGGTTAGGGGCGAAGCAATGCCTATTAAAAAGCAGTTTGGTAAAGACAACAATATCAATGATGTATATAAACTATTAGGCGAATATATCTTGAAATAAAATATTTACACTTAATTAAGAATAGCCGAAGTAGAGACTTTGGCTTTTTTTATTTAAATTTATAGATAACAGATTACTATATATGCCAGATAAACTTGTAATAATTGGCGGTGATGCAGCCGGTATGACAGCTGCATCTAAAGTGCGCCGTGAGCAGCCCGGGAGGGAAATTGTTGTTTTTGAAAAATCACAGTACACGTCATACTCTGCCTGTGGTATACCATACTATATATCCGGGATTGTAGAAACCTACCAGGAACTTATTGTACGAAGCCCCGAAACTTTCAGAGATAAATATAATATTGATGTACGTACTCTAAGCCTGGTTACCGAAGTAGATACCGAAAGTAAAAGAGTGAGGGTTTATGATAAAAACTCGCGCAATGACTATTGGGAAAGTTATGACCAGCTGCTTATTGCCACCGGCGCTAAATCATTTTGCCCTGATGTTCCCGGGTATACTGATGACGGAGTGTTTGGAATTTCGACGCTTAAAAGCGGTATAAAGCTGGAAAGTCATATTCAGGAAAAAAAGCCTGAGAGAGCAGTAATTATAGGAGGCGGATATATAGGCCTTGAAATGGCGGAAGCACTGCTTATACGCGGATTAAAAGTAAGCCTTATAAACAGGGGCCCACAAGTAATGAATACGCTTGATCCTGATATGGGAGAGTTGGTATCTGACGCTATGCGAAAACTTGGCGTAACACTCTATCTTGGTGAGGAACTTAAAGGATTTGAACAAAAAGACGGAAAAATATCAGGCGTAGTGACTGACAAGCGAACTATTGAAACCGATATTGTGGTTTTAGGTATGGGGTCATCGCCTAACACAGATTTCATAAAGGGCTCTAAAATTGAATTAGGAGTAAGAGGGGCTATAAAAGTTAACGAACGCATGCAAACCAATATACCGGATATATATGCCGCAGGCGATTGTATTGAGACCTACAATATGATAAGCAAGGAATATGTGCATATTGCCTTGGGCACTTTAGCTAATAAAACCGGGCTGGTTGCAGGGAATAACCTAGCAGGTGAAAATGCCGTTTTTCCCGGTGCAGTTGGAACTGCTGTGTGTAAGATATGCAGTTATGAAGTAGCACGTACCGGCTTACAGGAAAAGCAATTGGAAAAACTGGGGATTGATTATATTACTACCATTGTGGAAAGCAAAACCAGGGCGCATTATTACCCGGGTAAAAAAGATATTACAGTTAAGCTGCTTGCTGAAAAGAAAACAGGCAGGCTGCTTGGCGGGCAGATAATAGGAGAGGAAGATGCCGCAAAACGTATTGATGTGCTTGCTACTGCGCTGACACACAGTCTTACCCTGCAAAATATAATTGACTTGGATTTGTCATACGCGCCACCATTTTCGCTGGTTTGGGATCCTGTGCAAACCGCAGCGCGGAGGCTTATTGATAAAGTATAGCTGCAAACCTTATAAATGCTTTAACCCTGTGTTTGTAAAACATATTGTAATTTTACAGATGAACCAAAAACAATACTAATGGCACAGTTCATAAAGATATATCCGCAAAATCCTAACGAAAAGGAAATAAATAAAGTGGTTGAAATACTGCGTGACGG
>JBQGDS010000160.1:0-16643 GCA_052039185.1 Flavobacterium sp. | reverse complement strand
CAAAGGCATCGCGGCAATGTATGTTTATTGGCAGGGCATATTTTTTTGCAAGCTGTATCTGGTGCTTAAAAGCATGTTGTTGCTGTTTCAGGCTACTTTTATCCCAATACAGGTCGATACCTATTTCGCCAATAGCTGCAAATTTTCGCACGGATAATTGTTGTTCTACATGTTCAAGCTCTTCCATATAGTTTTCCTTTACGTAAGTAGGGTGGAGGCCCATCATCAGGAAAATGTTATCAGGATATTGTGCTTCCAGGTCATACATAGCCTGTGTGTAGGAAGAATCAATTGACGGAACAAAAAGGCGTTTAACTCCGGCGCCGAGTGCCCGCTGAATCATATCGTCACGGTCATTCGCAAACTCTTCGCTGTACAAATGGGTATGGGTATCGGTAAATATCATATCGTTAGCAAAATTACAAAGTTGCAATTGCATTTACAGGATATATTCGGGTATTTTAAAGTATTTTTGGGATGAATTACCGCATTATGGAAAACCTCTACGATACACTTAAGCTAAAAGGCTATAAAAAAATAAAGTTCAAACTTTCGAAAACGCAACACCTGCTTATAAAAGGAAAAATTAACGGTGTTAATGGCAGTTTTATTTTGGATACTGGCGCTTCTAACAGTTGTGTGGGATTTGAAGGCGTTGAGTATTTCGGCCTTTCAGCATCTGACTCCGATACCAAAGCAGCGGGAGCAGGAGGTGTTGGTATGATTACGCAGGCATCGTTTAAAAACACATTAAAGTTGGGCAGGTGGAATACGAAAAGTTTTGGGTTGGTAATTTTTGATATGAGCCATGTAAACGAAGCATTACGCCAGTATAAAGCCAAACCGGTTCACGGAATTATAGGGGCTGATATCCTGATGAAAGGCAAAGCTGTTATTGATTATTATAACCATTGCCTGTACCTGAAATAAAACATCTGTTTTAAGGATAGGGTTTTTACAATTTAAAATGTTAGATAAACAGCCCGGCAATAAGTAGGGTGCTTATCGTTTTAGGGTTATATATGTACTTAAATAAAAACGCCCGCTCAATTTTTGAGCGGGCGTTTGGCTTTTATACTGACTTTATATTAAAGTTCAAGCGCTTTTTTAGGATTGTTGTCCATAAGCAGTTCTACAGGGTTTTCAAGCCCTTCTTTAACTGCTACAAGGAAACCAACTGACTCACGGCCATCAATAATCCTGTGGTCATACGATAGCGCTACATACATCATTGGGTGAATTTCCACTTTGCCGTTTACAGCAATAGGGCGCTCAATAATGTTGTGCATACCAAGAATACCTGATTGCGGAGGGTTGATAATTGGTGTAGAAAGCATAGAGCCGAATACACCGCCGTTTGTAATTGTAAATGTACCTCCTGTCATATCATCAACAGTTATCTGTCCGTCACGCGCACGAAGCGCAAGACGCTTGATCTCTGCCTCAATACCACGGAAAGTTAATGCTTCTGCATTTCTTACTACAGGCACCATAAGTCCTTTAGGGCCTGATACGGCAATAGAGATGTCTGCAAAATCATATGTAGTTTTATAATCGCCGTCAATCATTGAGTTCACATCCGGGAACAATTGTAATGCCCTTACTACAGCTTTGGTAAAGAATGACATATAGCCAAGGCTTACACCGCCGTGTTTTGCTTTAAAGGCATCTTTATATTCGTTACGAACATTGTTTATCGGCGTCATGTTTACTTCATTAAAAGTAGTAAGCATGGCTGTTTCGTTCTTAGCTGAAACAAGACGCTCAGCCACTTTCCTGCGAAGCATAGAAAGCTTAGTGCGCTCACTGCCACGGTTACCGCCGGTAGGTGTACCCATAGACGCTTTTGCATTAACTGCATCGTCTTTAGTTATACGGCCGCCTTTTCCTGTGCCTGATACAGTTGCAGGATCAATGTTTTTCTCGTCAAGTATTTTTCTTGCTGCCGGCGATGGTGCACCTGTAGCATATGTTTTTTCGGCCGCAGGCGCCGCTTTAGGCTCCTCTTTTTTAGGCTCTTCTTTCTTCTCTTCCGCTTTAGGGGCTTCTGCTGCTTTTTCTTCTTTAGCAGGTGCAGCACCGCCGTCAGGCTTGGCAGCATCAGTATCAATAAGGCATACAACCTGTCCTACTTTTACTGCATCACCTTCTTCTGCCTTTAGGGTAATAATACCACTGGCTTCGGCAGGAAGCTCAAGGGTAGCTTTATCTGAATCCACTTCGGCAATAGCCTGGTCCTTTTCTACATAGTCCCCGTCTTTTACCAGCCATGTTGCAATTTCAACTTCTGTAATCGATTCCCCCGGTGAAGGAACTTTCATTTCTAAAATCATGTCAGTATAATTTTATATGTGTTGCTATTTCTATTGAAAAATCAAAAATACAATTAATTAAATAAATCCTTATTAAAAACCATTGCTATGGCAGCAGCATGGCGTTTTTTGGCGCGGGTATAACTTCCGGCCGCAGGCGCACTGTATGCTTTAAGCGATGCAACCCTTAGTTTCACCTCGGTAAAGTTCATCAGCATGTAGCTGTATGCGCCCATATTCCTTGGTTCTTCCTGTGCCCATACAAAATCGTCGGCATTTTTATATTTCGCAATAACTTCCTTAAGTTGCTCTATTGGCAATGGGAAAAGCTGTTCAATCCGTACAAATGCAATATCATCACGCTTCAGGTTTTCCCTTTCAGCCACAAGGTCATAGTAGAACTTACCGGTACAGAATACCAGTGACTTCACCTTTTTAGGATCTGCAATAGGGTCGTCAAGCACTTCCTGGAACGATCCGTTTGCCAGTTCATCAACCGTGCTTACCACATCAGGGTGGCGCAGCAGGCTTTTAGGTGTAAACACTATAAGCGGCTTGCGGAATTCGGTTTTCATCTGTCTTCTTAACAGGTGGAAGAAGTTAGCCGGTGTGGTACAGTCAGCCACATACATGTTGTGGTTGGCACACAGCTGAAGGTAACGCTCCATACGTGCAGAAGAGTGTTCTGCACCCTGGCCTTCATAGCCGTGAGGCAGTAGCATTACAAGGCCGTTCTGGTTGTTCCACTTATCTTCGGCAGCACTTATGTACTGGTCAAGCATTATCTGCGCACCATTTGAAAAGTCGCCAAACTGTGCTTCCCATATTGTTAGCGTTTTAGGGCTTGCCAGCGCATAGCCATAATCAAATCCTACAACTGCATATTCTGATAGTAGTGAATTGTAAATATAGAATTTACCCTTTTGGCCGTTAAGCTGGTTAAGTAGTACAACTTCTTCTTCAGAGTCTTCTACTTTTACTACGGCATGGCGGTGCGAGAAAGTACCCCTTTCTACATCCTGGCCTGATATACGCACGTCAAACCCTTCGGTAAGCAGCGTTCCGTAAGCCAGCAATTCGCCCATAGCCCAGTCAAGCTTATCGTTCTCAACCATGTTTTTCCTGTCTTTTATAAGCTTTTGGATCTTGCTTATAAATTTCTTGTCAGACGGAAGTTCGGTAATAGTTCCTGCAACATCAAGAAGGATATCTTTAGAGAAAGCCGTGTTTACTTTTTTCAGCATATCATCAGCATCGCCCTGGGTGTATCCTTCCCATTCATTCTGCATGAACGGTGTTATTATGGTAAGCTCTTTTTTCCTTGATGCTTCAAGGTTTTCTTCAAGCTTAGTTTTGTATTCTTTTTCAAGCCCTGCAACATAATCTTTATCAATTACGTTTGCTGCAACCAGCTTTTCGGCATAAAGGTCGCGAGGGTTTTGGTGCTTGGCAATCAGCTTGTATAAGTTAGGCTGGGTAAAGCGTGGCTCATCGCCTTCATTGTGGCCGTATTTGCGGTATCCTAACAGATCAATGAAAACATCACCGCCAAACTCCATCCTGTAATCCAGCGCAAAAAGCATAGCATGTACTACCGCTTCGGCATCATCTGCATTTACATGCAGTACCGGAGATAAGGTTACCTTAGCAATATCGGTAGCGTAGGTTGATGAACGGGCATCAAGATAATTGGTAGTAAAACCTACCTGGTTGTTTATCACCACGTGAATTGTACCGCCTGTTTTGTAGCCGTCAAGCTTGGCCATCTGTATAATTTCGTATACAATACCCTGTCCTGCCACAGCAGCGTCGCCATGCAGGGCAATAGGGAGCACTTTAGAATTGTCTTCAGGGAAATGCCTGTCCTGTTTCGCTCTTGCAATACCCTCAATTACCGCGCCCACGGTTTCAAGGTGCGATGGGTTAGGGGCAAGGTTTAGGTTTATTTTTTTACCGCTCTTAGTTACTTTATCAGCAGTAAGGCCTAGGTGGTATTTTACGTCACCGTCAAACAGTGCGTCATCATCATAGTCTTTACCGTCAAACTCACTGAAAATATCAGAGGTTGACTTACCGAAAGTATTGGCAAGCACGTTAAGGCGGCCACGGTGTGCCATACCCATTACAAATTGCTCAACACCCTTTTCAGCTGCTGATTCCACAAGGGCATCAAGCGCCGGGATAAGCGATTCGCCGCCTTCAAGCGAGAATCGTTTCTGGCCTACGTATTTTGTATGTAGGAAGTTCTCGAAAGAAACAGCCTCATTAAGTTTTGCAAGGATGTGTTTTTTCTGCTCTGCAGAAAACTCAGGCTGGTTGTGGTTAACCGACAGCTTGTTCTGTATCCACTTACGCACTTCCGGATCACGGATATACATGTACTCAATGCCTATATGCTGGCAGTATACTTTTTCAAGGTGGTCTACTATCTGCCTTAATGATGATGGCTGAAGGCCAACTTCTTTGGCAGCATCAAAAACAGTATCAAGGTCGGCATTGCCCAAGCCGAAATTTTCAAGTTCCAGCGATGGTTTAAATACCCTGCGTTCCCTTACCGGGTTAGTTTTTGTAAAAAGGT
The DNA here is from genome assembly GCA_052039185.1 of Flavobacterium sp. GTDB lineage: Bacteria > Bacteroidota > Bacteroidia > Flavobacteriales > Flavobacteriaceae > Flavobacterium. The sequence goes on along the minus strand of JBQGDS010000160.1, from coordinate 11,753 downwards.
GGCCACGGGTGCGGTAGCCTTCAATAAGGTTAAGGACCCTGAACTCTTTCTGTAGTTTTTCAGGGATGCCTGAATAGTCAGATACCGGCTGTGTAGGTGCGCTGTTCTCAGTACTTTCGGCAGATTCAAAAAAGTCGCTGCCGTAGCTTGTGTTAGCAAAATCAAATCCTTGGAAAAAGCTCCTCCAGCTTGCTTCTACGCTGTCCGGATTTTCTATATATTGTTCGTATAAATCTGCAAAAAAAGCAGTATGTGCTGCGTTTAAAAAGGAAAACCTGTCCATACTTATGTCTTTATGACTTGTGTTTTTGAAAAATTTTACGCAAAAGTACAATAATTGCTATAATCTTTCAACGTTTTTTATACATTTATATTTATAACTTATCCTTTACCTGACCATGAAAAAAGGCATTGTTAATTTTTTAACAAAAATTACAATTTGCGTTGTATTATTCTTTTCAATACTCCCTGTTTGTGCACAAGACGACAGGGATTTTTGGAGTCGAGTGCGTTTTGGTGGCGGATTAGGTGCTGCATTCGGTTCCGGTTATACTGATGTATTTGTAGCGCCCGGGGCATTGTATGAGGTAAATCCATATTTTGGCGTTGGGATTGGGCTTCAGGGCAGTTATGTTAAGCAGCGCAATTATTATTCTTCGGTAATGTATGGCGCGTCAGCTATAGCTTTATTTAATCCTATTGAACAGGTGCAGATTTCTGCTGAAATTGAACAATTGCGTGTAAACCTGGATGTGCATGAAGATTTTGGCAACCATGACCGCAACTTCTGGAATACTGCATTATTTTTCGGGGCAGGGTACAGGGCCGGAAATGTAACTGTGGGGCTGCGTTATAATGTCCTGTTTAGAGAAAGGGATTTTGTATACAGCGATGCATTAATGCCGTTTATAAGAGTGTATTTTTAAAATAAAAAAAGCCTCATAACTGAGGCTCTAATTTTTAGTGGGCTTTTACTTTGCCCAACGCATGGTCAAGCGCATGCTTTAATTTTGGTATAGCGCCCTGAATGGCTTTTTCAACAGTATCGGCATGGTTAACTACAGCAACATCTTTAAGGCCTGAAATGCGTGCCTGTATCATGCAGCGCTTGTCATTCTCGCCTTTTTTTGCTCCGCTGTTTTCGTCGCCCAGCTGAACCTCCAGGCGCGTAATCCTGTCTTCAAATCGTTTCAGTGAATCGGCAAGAGTTGATTCAAAGTATGCTTTCATACGTTCCTTACCTTCAATGTGGTTGTCGGTGTTTATCTCAATCAGCATAATAATTCTTTTTATGGTTGTTAGACAAATATACTACAAAAAATACGTCCTTTTTAATGATAAAAGTCAGGTTAACGTATTGTTAGGCAAACTTTAGCAACCCTGCCTAAACTTTTCCTAAAATACGGTTTATTTAGTAATCTGCAATGTATTTTTATGCTGTAATAAAAAGTTTTTAGGCCATGCTGTATTCGCATAAACTTTTGCATCTTTGTATAACAATGAGTATACACAGCACCATGCGCTATTTTCAGCTTATCCTGTTATTATGCTTTACAATGCCTGTTATGGCACAGCAAACTCCTGAACAACTACCTGTGGAGACAGATAGCCTCGCGCCTGTGGCCGACCCGCGTTATCGTGAGGACCAGTTTTACGCCTCAATAGCCTATAGCCTACTGCAGGGAAAACCGCAGGGATTTTCTCAAAATTCGTTTTCCAGTAATGTGAGGGTTGGTTTTTTAAGGGATATGCCTGTAAATAAAGCCCGTACTTATGCTATTGCTGCCGGGCTGGGCTATTCCTACAGTAACATTAAGTATAACCTTAAAGTGAGTGAAGTTGCTGCCGGGCGGGAATATGAGGTTGTGCCTGAAAATTCTTTTGACAGGAACAAGCTTGTGCTGCATTATGCCGAACTGCCTATTGAATTCCGATGGAGAAATTCTGATTCGATAAGCCATAAATTCTGGCGTATATACCTCGGTTTTAAAGTAAGCTACCTGTTTGCAGACAAAGCCGACTATCGTGACCCTGATGGCGATTTTAAAATTAAAGGTAACCCGGACCTGAACAAGTTTGCATACGGTACTTATATTTCGGTAGGGTGGAACACCTGGAACCTTTATGCCTATTACGGACTGAACCCTATATATAAATCGGCAGTATTGAATACTAATGATAAAGTAAAACTGAACCAGATAAACCTGGGGTTGATGTTTTACATCTTATAAAGAGGGTATAAGCCACAACGGCCAAAGCAGTATTTGTGGTACTATACCCACCAATGCACCAAGCAATGTTTCGCTAAAACTGTGTGATCCTGACTGTATGCGTGATGAAGCTACAAATCCTGTACATAATACCATAATGGCAATTATGTCGATCAGTTGTACATGATAATAGGCTGAAATACTTATCATGAACATCGTTAACGATGCCACACCCATAACATGCAGGCTTGCTTTCAGCTTAAAAAGTATAAGCAGTAGTGCGCAAGCTGAACCTATAAGGCATCCTGTAAAATAATAATACAGTTCCGGGATTACAAATATTGAGAGGCTGTAGCGTACCAGTATGAGTAGTAAGATGCAGTAAAATGCCAAAGGTAGCCTGCGCTCTTTTTTGTCCAGTAGCATTTTTGTTTTTATAAACCCCAGTGACTTTAGCAGGTAAAAAATAGATATAGGAAGCAGCAGGGTTAGTATAAGCACCTGTATAAAAACCAGGTATATTTCATGATTATAAAAAAAACGGTTAGCTACAACAAAATAAAAAAGTGTTGCATAAGCCGGAATCAGTAGCGGATTAAACAAATAAGTGAAAACGGGCAGGAACCTTTTCATGCTATATTTTCTTCCTCATGCGTGCCACTGGTATGTCCAGCTGTTCGCGGTATTTGGCAATAGTGCGCCTAGCAATCGGGTAGCCTTTATCTTTTAATATCTCGGCAAGCTTATCATCGGGTAATGGTTTGCGCTTGTCTTCCTCCTCAATTACGGTTTGCAGTATTTTTTTGATCTCAATGGTCGATACATCCTCTCCCTGGTCATTCTTCATGGCTTCTGAGAAGAACTCTTTGATCAGCTTAGTCCCGTAAGGCGTTTCCACATATTTACTGTTTGCCACACGGGAAACGGTAGAAATATCAAGCCCAACTAAGTCCGCAATATCTTTTAATATCATCGGTCTCAGTTTTGCCTCATCACCATCAAGGAAATATTCCTGCTGATAATGCATTATAGCGTTCATGGTTACATACAGCGTTTCCTGGCGCTGGCGTATCGCATCAATAAACCATTTGGCGCTGTCAAGCTTTTGCTTTATGAATTGTACAGCGTCTTTTTGCTGCGAAGATTTATCACGGCTCTCCTTATAACTTTGAAGCATTTCCTGATAATCTTTTGAAACGTGCAGTTCAGGTGCATTCCTGCCGTTTAGCGAAAGTTCCAGTTCACCATCTGTGATTTTAATGGTAAAATCGGGCACTACATGCTCTACGGTTTTATTGCTGCTTTCATAAGCGCCACCCGGTTTTGGGTTAAGCCTCTCAATTTCATCTATAGCTTTACGAAGCTGGTCCTGCGAAATGTCATATTTCTGCAACAGTTTGTCATAGTGCTTTTTAGTGAACGCATCAAACTGGTTTTCCAGTATATCAATAGCCAGCTCAATAGACGATGTAGGTGTTTTATGGCGTAATTGCAGCAGCAGGCATTCCTGAAGGTCGCGTGCGCCAACTCCTGCAGGTTCCAGCTGATGTATAATGTGCAGTATGCGTTCTACGGTAGGCTCATCGGTATATATGCCCTGTGTGAATGCCATATCGTCTACAATGTCAGCAATACTGCGGCGTATATACCCCATATCATCAATACTGCCTACAAGGAATTCAGCAATTTCACGCTCATTCTCACTAAGTATAAAGGTGTTGAGCTGTTCGATAAGGCTTTGGTGGAAGCTTACCGTAGCGGCAAAAGGCAGCGTGCGGTCTTCATCATCATCGCTGTAATTGTTGGCCTGTAGTTTGTATGAAGGGGTTTCGTCGTCACTAAGGTATTCGTCAATGTTTATTTCGTCAGCATCTATGCGGTCACCTTCATAATCATCATACTCGTCATAGTCATTTTCAGTACTGTAGTCATCAGCCTCATACTCATCTTCCTTGCCCGTTTCCAGGGCAGGGTTTTCTACCATTTCCTCCTTCAGCCTTTGCTCAAATGCCTGTGTAGGCAGCTGTATAAGCTTCATCAGCTGTATTTGCTGCGGAGATAATTTCTGTGATAACTTTAATTGTAAATTCTGCTTCAGCATATTCCTTTCGCGGTCTTTTTTGTAAGCATAAAAATACAAAAACAGGCGTTATGCACGAACCCTTTTTAGATAAAATTATCAGTAGGGATGCTTAACGCCTGTTTTGTAATAATATAGTATGGCAGATTAAAACTCTGCGTTTTGCGGTGTTCTTGGGAAAGGTATTACATCACGTATATTACCCATTCCTGTTACAAACAGTACCAGCCTTTCAAACCCAAGTCCGAAGCCGGCATGCGTTGCCGTACCAAAACGGCGGGTGTCAAGGTACCACCACAGTTCTTTTTCGTCAATGCCAAGTTCTGCGATTTTTTCCTGCAGCACATCAAGGCGTTCTTCCCTTTCCGATCCGCCAACAATTTCACCAATGCCCGGGAATAGAATATCCATGGCACGTACGGTTTTCTTATCGTCGTTAAGCCTCATGTAAAAAGCCTTGATTTTAGCAGGGTAGTCAAACAATATTACCGGCGATTTAAAGTGCTTTTCTACAAGGTAGCGTTCGTGCTCACTTTGCAGGTCAGCGCCCCATTCCTCAATAATATAGTTGAACTTTTTATTTTTGTTTGGTTTGCTGTTCTTCAGGATGTCAATAGCCTCAGTATAGCTCACGCGCTTAAAGTTATTCTCAAGTACAAACTGTAGTTTTTCTAACAGACCCATTTCGCTGCGTTCTGCCATTGGCTTTTGTTTTTCTTCATCGGCAAGGCGCTGGTCAAGGAATTTAAGGTCGTCCTGGCAGCGCTCCATAGCATATTTTATAACGTATTGAATGAAGTCTTCGGCAAGATCCATGTTAGCATCAAGGTCGTTGAACGCCACTTCCGGCTCTACCATCCAGAACTCGGCAAGGTGGCGTGATGTGTTGGAGTTCTCCGCACGGAAAGTTGGGCCAAACGTATAAATTTGCCCTAAAGCCATTGCAAATGTTTCGCCTTCCAGCTGGCCTGATACGGTAAGGTTAGTTTCCTTACCGAAAAAATCCTGCTTATAGTCTACTTTACCCTCTTCGTTTAATGGTGGGTTGCCTACAGGTAATGATGTTACCTGGAACATTTCGCCTGCGCCTTCAGCATCGCTCCCTGTTATAATAGGTGTGTTCACATATACAAATCCTCTTTCCTGGAAGTATTGGTGGATAGCGAATGACAGTACCGAACGTACCCTCATAATTGCGCCAAATACATTGGTACGCACACGAAGGTGTGCATTTTCACGAAGAAATTCAAGCGAGTGCTTTTTAGGCTGCATCGGGAATTTTTCAGGATCAGAATCGCCTAAAATTTCAACGCTTTTGGCCTGTATTTCATATTTCTGACCCGCGCCCTGGCTTTCGGCAAGATTACCTTTTACAGCAACTGCTGCACCGGTAGTAATGCGCTTAAGGGTTTCGGCAGGAGTATTTTCAAAATCAACAACACACTGAATATTATTTATAGTTGAGCCGTCATTAAGGGCTATAAACTGGTTATTCCTAAAAGTCCTTACCCATCCTTTTACTAATACATCATCAATCGGCCTGGTGCTGTTAAGCAGGTCTTTAACTTTTGTGTGTTTCATTTCTTTTATAATTATTCTGGTTTATTTTTTGGTATTACGAAATGTAAATGCCTGCAAATGTAGTAAAAACCGCAATATGTGATAACTGATTTTTTTATTTATAAATTAAAAAGGCCACCTAAAGGCAGCCTTGTATAAATTTACTGAATATTTGTATGTTTTTTATTGCAGCACTAACTGTTTTACTTTTTTATAATCTTCCATCACTATAAAATTCTGGGTTATAGTATATACATTAGTATGGCCCTGTACTTTGTGAACGCCAACAATGTATTTTGTTGATATTACCATTTCCTCTCCGTTTACTCCTGTTAGTGTTATAATTTTTTCCATATCCCAAAAATACGGCTTATGATTCGGGCAGCCAAACTGATGCCGGGTTTTATGATTTTTATGCATAACATTTAAGTTTAGCTTAACATGCCGTTGCATTCAGCCTAAAGTAAATTTATGGTGACAGATACCTTAACTGCAATGTTCTTGGTAAACTCAGGCAGGTGGTCAGGGCCGTAGCGGTAAAATGCATTTATACCCACTATTTTATAAATGTTGTTCAGCTCAAAACCACTTTCGTAATAGCCTTTTTCAAGTGTGCCGAATTCGAGGCCCTGGTGCTCATCCTTATCTTCCATATTACCCCAGGCAAAACGTGTAACAAGTACAGGTGACATATTTATAGGTCCAAACAGACGGTATTTTCGCAGCGCATGCTTCGCCTGGAAAATAACATACTGGCTGGAAAAGAACTCATTAAAATACATGGTTTCAAAACTGTTCTTGCCGGCAAAGCGTATACGCCCGCCAATGGTTTCCTTATCGCGACTGTTTGGCATAAGGCTGTATAAATGCGTAAGCGGCGTATCACCTATGGCAATACCGGTTTGTACTAAAACGGAAGTTTTTTGCCCGTTAAGGTGTTTGTGTTCATATTCTGTCCTGAAGTCAACTTTGGTAAATTCAAGGTCGCTGCCCAAAAAGTTATCCAACGACTGTGTGTATTGTATTGCAAACTTAGGAAAGCGCTTATCCGTTTCAATCCGTCCTGACGGCGTCTGCATGTAATCGCTGAAAGGATTCCATTGTATTGCTATAGTAGCAGTTGTAATATTGAATGTGCTGTATGAGCGGTCGCCCGGCGTAAAGATGTAATCAAAGCGTGGGTCTATCCTTGTGCGCGAGAGTTCTACTCGGGTATCGGTCTTGGCAAGCTTCCTGCTTTCAATATATCCTTCCCAGCTTTGGTAATTATAAAATGTAGATACGTTAAGCGGGCGTGAATCCAGCAGCCTGAAACGTTTCTTGTCGGTTTCAAAACGTATGCTGCCTATTTCCTGAAGGTCATCGGTATAGGTAGCGCCTATCCATGTATTTGAAAAACGCCCGATACGCACAGCGGCACCCAGGCTGTATTTAAACTTGCCATCTTTAATGCCATACGCACCATAACCGCTAATCCTGAAAATTTCTGAAAACCTGCTGTTGGTCACGCCGCCCATTCCAACCCGGAGTCCTTCATGTACATTATAGCGAAGTACCTGCCGCCAGTCAAGGTCTACAGCACCAACAGGCACATAACCTGCTATTATTTTTTTACCCAGGATAATCAGCTTTTCATAATTTTCTTTTTGAACGATGCTGTCCAGTGCAGGATAGGTAAGCGTACTTCTCACATCCAGTGAATCACTGCGGAAACGGTTCCAGTAGGTATCGGGGCGCGTTATGGCTTCCCGGCTTATCTCTACAGCTACTGACGGGTGCTTTATAGTAACAGGGATATTAAACTCCTTATCAAAATTCCGCGATTCTGACAGTACATAAACCAAATCAGAGCGTTCACGTTTACGTCCTGTATTTTCTTCCGTAGCAGAGTCAAAAGATATTGGTTCGCCCAGTACACTCATGTTACGGTCACTGTCGCCTTTAATAATTTTAAGCGTTCTGTTTTCAGGAAACCAAAGCTGCAGGTTTTCCTGGTACGTAAAGTTGTGCGTAGCGGTAATATACAGTTCATTCTTTACACGGAAAATTGCTTTTGCTACGGCATAGTTTTCTGTATCGATATATAAAACACCTTCCAGCCTGAACTTTTTGCTCTTGCGCTTAGGTGTAAAAAATATGGCATAGGCGGTGCGGTTCGCAATGCTTACCGTGTCAAGTATCTTAAACCGGTAACGTGCATTTTGGCGCGATAGTGGACCCTCATATTTTGATTCCACAAGGTCAATATCCTCATAAACCGAATAAGGCTGCAATTTCAGTGAAATTACCTCATATACAGGTTCTTTAAATCCTGCCATGCGTGTAGCCAGTATGTTTTCTTTAAGCCCCTGGTTTTTATTAAACTTGTATTCGGATACTTTTTCAGTCTGATACAGGTGATGGCGTTCTACTGTGCGCCGTAACTTAAAGGAGCTTGAATCTATTTTGGCAAACCTGCGTCCTGTTTTTTCATAAATGTATACAGAGTCCAGTTTACCGGATCCCGAGTCAGGATTTGCAGTTACAGTAAGCATGTCATAGCTTTTGTACCTGAAGCTTTCAAGTTTTTTCAATGGGTCATTTTCAGGCTTACGCCTTACTGCTTCACGAATAATTCCATATGCAGGGTTTTCGGCAGCAATAACCACACTCTCAATCTGGTTGGTTTCCGGTACAAGCTTAACGATATAATTAGTCTGACCGCCCAGTGAGACCCTTAATGAAGTATAACCGGTATAACTAACGGTAATATATTCTGAACCTTCAGGGTTTACAATCGTAAATTTACCATCAATATCGGTAGACAGGGGATTTCCTTTTTCGGGCGTAATAGTTGCAAAGGGCAGGGGCTGGTTGTTTTTGCTGTCGCGTACCACACCTGTAAGCGGCGTTTGAGCCAGGCACGGCAGCGAAAAGAGTACCAGTAAAAACGAAAGAAGCCGCATGTGGGTTTTTTAACTAAAATAGGAAAGTTTTTTATTACGCTGAGTTAACGAATAAATAAAAAATCCGCCCCGGCAGGGGCGGATTTTCAGGTTATACTTTCATGATCTCGGCCTCTTTGTGTGCCAGCAGCTCATCTATCTTTTTAATATAACTGTCAGTAAGTTTTTGCACGTCTTCTTCAGCGCTTTTACAAGCATCTTCCGATACGCCGTCTTTCTCCAGTTTCTTGATGTCGTTGTTGGCATCCTTACGGGCATTACGCACACCTATCTTGGCATCTTCTGCCTCTGATTTTGCCTGTTTTACAAGGTCACGCCTTCTTTCTTCAGTCAAAGCAGGAACACTAATGATGATATTCTCACCATTGTTCATAGGGTTAAAGCCAAGGTTAGCTATTGTAATCGCTTTTTCAATAGGCTGCAGCATGCTTTTTTCCCATGGCTGTACAGTAATAGTACGGGCGTCAGGTACATTTATATTTGCTACCTGTGATAACGGCGTTGCCGAACCGTAATAGTCAACTTTAACACCGCCAAGCATAGCCGGGCTGGCTTTGCCTGCACGTATGTTCAAAAATTCTTTTTCAAGGTGCGCTATTGAACCTTCCATAGATTCTTTAGTACTATCTAATATAAAATCAATTTCTTCCATGGTGTAATTCTTATATAAAAATTAAACATTTACTGTAGTTCCCACCAGCTCGCCATCGCATATTTTTACCAGGTTGCCTTTTTTGTTCATATCAAAAACAATAATTGGCAGTGCATTTTCCTGGCTCAGCGTAAAGGCTGTGGTGTCCATAACATTCAGGCCTTTGGCTAATACATCATTAAATGTAAGTGTATCATATTTTGTTGCGGTAGCATCTTTTTCAGGATCGGCAGTATATATACCGTCTACGCGTGTGCCTTTCAATATTACATCGGCATTTACTTCTACGCCTCTTAGTACTGCGGCAGTATCGGTAGTGAAGTACGGGTTACCTGTACCTGCGCCAAAAATCACGATACGTCCTTTTTCAAGGTGGCGTACTGCCCTCCTTTTAATGTACGGTTCTGCTATGGCTTCAATTTTTAAAGCTGTTTGCAGGCGTGTCGGCATGCCGGCATCTTCCAGTGCTCCCTGTAGTGCCATACCGTTTATTACAGTGGCAAGCATACCCATATAATCGCCCTGAACGCGGTCCATGCCATTACTGGCACCGGCTACGCCCCTAAAAATATTACCTCCGCCTATCACTACGGCTACCTGCACGCCTTTATCGTGAATCTGTTTTATTTCTTCGGCATATTCGGCAAGCCTTTTAGGGTCTATACCATACTGCCTGTCGCCCATAAGGGCTTCTCCGCTAAGCTTAAGGAGGATTCTTTTATATTTCATCGGGCTTTTTTATTGAATGGTGCAAATATAGTAATAAAACTATTTCGTAAAATACCTTTTTCCAAACGCGTACTGGTTCGGTTGTGAGTTACATAATCAGGTCTTCGTATGACTTTTTGGCTGCTTCGTAACCAATTTTAAATATCTCATCCATCTTTGCCTTATTGGTCTCAAATGTGCTGTACAATGCCAGTTCGTCTGGGCTTATTACCCAGTCGCAAAGCGTAAACTTCTGCATGTTGCTATTAGCCGAAAGCAGGTCATATGCTCTTGCGGTAACCGATTTTATGGTTTTAAGGTCATTTGCCTGTATCTTTTGTATCGGGCTTACATAAATCCCGATAAGCTTATCACATCTGCCCTGTAAAATATCAGTAGGGAAGTGGTTGATAATACCACCGTCACTATATATCCTGCCATCAATTTCATACGGTGATATAACACCCGGGAAGGCAGACGAAGCCAACACGGCATCGGCAATTTTGGTTTCAGAGCCGAATATTTTCAGCTTCCCTGATACCAGGTCGGTAGCGGTTAGGTGCATCTTGTAAGGCATATCACCTAACGTGGCATCTTTAAATATGGAAACAAAATAGCTCCTAAATGCTTCGGAATCTATAAATCCTGCTTTACGGAATGTAAAGTGCCGCCAGTGGAAAAAATAAATGGATTTAAAAAATTCCAGTATCTCTTCAGGCTTTTTGCCCCAAGCATATAAAGAGGACACAATGGCACCCGAACTTGTGCCGGCAATATGGGAAGGCTTGATGCCCTGTTCTTCAAAAAACTTTAAAACGCCTGCATGGGCTATGCCTTTAGAGCCGCCCCCTGATAATATGAGGCCTATAGTGTGTCCGTTAAATTTCATTGGTTTGGTTTATGCACTGACTAAATTACAGTTTTTTATGTAATGGCTTTTTATTTGCTATTACTAAAGTAAATTTACCGCAAAATTTAAAACCATGAGCTCACTTATAGAAAAGAGTTTAAACAATAGTTTTACCTATACCGAATACCGCAACCATGTGTCGCACCTGTTGCTTGACGGGTTGTCTACCGGGAATACACAAAGTGAAGACCTTACACATTATACTTCACTTAACGAGGTGCGTATGAACCGCCTTGACAAAACCATAAAAGTGCCTGCCGAAATACAGGAAAAGCTTGACCATTTAAAGAAGGAGCATATTCTGCTTGTTATATCCGAAGGCTGGTGTGGCGATGCTGCACAGATAGTGCCTGTAATTAACAAAATGGCTGAAGCCAGTGACAAGCTGGAGCTGAAAATAGTACTGCGTGATGATAACGAAGAACTGATGGATGAGTACCTTACTAATGGGGCAAGATCTATTCCAAAACTGGTTTTAGTTGAGAAGGAATCACTCATTGCCCGCGGTAGCTGGGGCCCAAGGCCTCATGATGCGGCACATCTTATATTTGATTTTAAGGCGAAAGACGGTGTGATTACACAGGAAGCTAAAACAGAACTGCAAAAGTGGTACCTGCATGATAAAGGGCTTAGCACTATGCAGGAGATCCTTTTACTGCTTGAAAATGCCGATAACGTAAAAGTATAA